>NZ_PIBO01000033.1:0-63406 GCF_002806725.1 Raoultella sp. T31 | reverse complement strand
CCAGACACCGCCCCCACGTAGCCCCGGTAAGCGCAGCGCCACCGGGGAGCAAACGGCGCCAGTGCCACAGGCCCGCCCTACCAGCCCGGTCAATAAGCTTTTTTATGTCTGCCATTGACCTGTACCGGGTGAATGACAGACATAAAAACAACGCCACCCGAAGGTGGCGTTGCCGTGGTTAATACTGGTCTCTGTCTAACCAGTTGCCGTTCTCTATCAGCGTAAAGCCCTCAACGGGGCGCTGATAGACATACATCCATGCGCTGCCATAAGGCGTCTGGATCAGGTGACGTGCGTACTCACCACCCTTGGTGCGCAGCGCGTCCAGTTCGGCCAGCGTTGATGCGTCAATACGATACACTTCACCATGTACTGTGCCTTCGCCCGGCACCGCGCCTGGATAGTGGCCCAGGCTGTACAGCTGATAATCGTTGACACTATGATCGCCCAGCCACTGAGCGTTGGTCATCCAGTGGCTGTTGCCTTGTTTGCGTCGTAAACTGCCGTAAACAAATATTCGCATTGCTAAAACTCAAACTGATAGAGCAAATCGAGAGCCTGGCCTACGCCAGACACCGCTTCCAGATATAGCTTAGGCATCAGGCGATAGCGTAACGTCAACGTCGCCAGGGAATCAAAGATCCCTACCCCATATTTTACCTGCAGACCCGGCAGCACATAGCCGCTGACCACCACCTGGGAGGAGTCGCCCACTCCCTCGGTATCCAGCGCCAGATTGCTTACGCCAAAAGTCTCGCCGATTTTACCCACAACCTGACCACTTTGTGCAACCCCCATACCAATAAGCATTGAGGTCATTGCGGCGCTATCGCTCTGTCCGCTGCTTAAACCCTGCCCTCGCAGCAGGTAAGAAAGCGCTTCTTGCTGCGACATAACCGGGTCAGAGAAAATCTCTGCTTTCGGCTGATCGGCCGAGCCGGTCACGCGAACGCCAGCGATCACGTCGTCTTCTGTCGCATCCGGGTTGCGAATGGCTTCGATATTCAACAGCGGTTGATCCGGCGGACCGGAGAACAGCAGCTCACCTTTACGCACAATCAGGTCCTGACCGTAGGCATGGAAGCGACCTTCCGGGATGTTAATCTGCCCGTTCAGGCCCAGCCCCTGTTTATCCTGAGCCACTTTTAAATCGCCGGTCAGACGCGCTTTCAGACCAAAGGCGTCGAGACGAACGTCGTTGCCAACGTGAATCGTCAGGTTACTGTTGATAGGGATACCGGCGCTCTGCTGCTTGATAGGCTGCAGATTTTTATCCAGCATCACTTCATCAGAAGAGACCCCAACGGCGCTCTCCGGCACTTCATTAACCACGATACGTGCCCAGGGGACATCAACGCGACCATCCAGGCTAAATAAACTCGGCGTAGCGGTAAAGACGACGTCCGGTGACACGTCCAGACGCACCATCGGCGGCACGGTAATCCGCACCCGGCTACCTTTGGCGGCTACCTGCGCCCGCCAGTTGTCGATCTGGGTCCAGTCGGCGTTGCCGCTCAGGCTGATTTGGCCCTGTTTGGTATTCACGGTGCCCTGCAGCGTTGAGCGGGTCCCGTTGAAATTCATCGCCAGCTGGCTCGGCTGCATATCAAACGGCATAAAGTTGCCGTCAACCTCCACACCGTTCAGCTGCATTTGACCGTACAGCTGCGGGCTCTGTACATTGCCGCCGAGGCGCAGGTTGGCATTGAGCTTCCCTTGCGCCTTCTCTCCCCGGGCGAAGATCGGGTTAATCATCGCCAGCGAGAAGTTATTGATATTCACATTACCGCCGAGGTTGCGGCGCCCCTGCGGGTCGGTAACCTGAACCTGCCCATCCAGCTGACCGTTGTTGGTCAGGCGAATCAGCCAGCCGAGCTGCGCACGGTTGTTATGCAGATCGGCCGTCAGGTTCAGCGTGTCGAAGGCCACCGGCAGCGGCGCATCGTTGACCGTCTGGGTGACTTTGACATTGCGACCGTTCAGCGTCACTTTACCCTGCGGCAGCCCCTCTTTGGTGGTGTCCCAGCTGACATCCGCATTGCCGCTGAATACGCCGCTGGCCTGGGTCGCCTCCGGCATAAACGGCTTCAGCATCGCCAGATCAAAGCGGTTAAGATTGACGAGCGCCCGTCCGCTGGCGCCGGCATCGATGGCCTGCGGCACGCATAGCTCAGCATTCGGGTTAGTCCAGCAGTGCGGCCCGATACTGATTTTCTGCTCGCGATTACGGTAATCCAGCGCGATGGCACGCGTCAGGGAGACCGGCCCAACCGGCGTCTGGAAGCGGGTATTGCTCAGCGTCCCTTTCCAGCGTTCCTCTTTACGATCGAAGCTCCCCGCCAGCGACAGCTGCCCGGAAACCGGATCGCCCTGCACTTTCAGCTGCAGGTCGTGTTGCTTCTCGTTCCCTTTGGCATTGAGCTGCACCAGACTGATATTGACGCCCGGCTGGCTGATCCGCTCAACGCGCACATCAAGATCGCCGCCGATCTGGTCGCTGGACTTCACATCACCCTTGACGTTGACCTGAGCGATGGCCAGCTCCTGCCAGCGCAGGGCGCGGGCGGAGATATCCGCCAGCAGCTGCGGCGCATCAACGGTGCCGCGCACCTTCAGCAGCCCCTTCGCCGTGCCGCCAAGGCCCGGCAGAGCATTGTCCAGATTAGGCGCATCGATGGTGGCATCAAGATTCAGATCTTTAACCCCCAGCTCGCCTTTCACCTCGGCGCTGTTCTTACCCAGCGCCAGGTGCAGCCCGGGGATTTTCCACTGCATGTAGCTGTTACCCTGCAATGAACCGCTGACATCGACCTTATTCTGCTTAACGTTACCGGTGATTTTCAGCTCCGGTACCGACATCTGCCAGCTTCCACCGTACAGGCTGCCCTGAGTTTTAATCATCCCGTTCAGCTTCGACGGCCAGTCCGGGACCTCTTTGGCGGTGTTGATGCCGTCGAGCGTCAGCTCGCCGCGCCAGCTGATGGCCTGCTGCCAGTCCAGCAGCGCTTTCAGTTCAGTTTTCCCCTCCAGCGCCGCAACGGTCAGCTTATCGAGGTTAACCTGCTGTTCGTTCCCTTTGGCGTTGAGGGTGATTTTCGCTGGCGGCAGCGATGGCCCCTTCACCGCGGTACTGAACGCCATGGTGTAGTCGGTCATCTTGCCGTTAAACTTCAGCAGCACATCGTCGGCCTGGAACTGTTTTTCGCCGCTGAACGGCCAGTACAGCTGTTTACTCTTCAGTTCCATATTCAACGGCAGTCCGGCTTCCGCCAGCTGCGCGTCAGCACGTAATGTCATCGCCACGGAACCGGCTAAATCCACGCCGATCTCCAGTTTTTTACGCACTTCGCCGCCGACGGTCAGCTTCACCTTCTCGCCTTTCAGCGGATCGATGTTCAGCGTACTGTTGAGGGTGATGTCCACCGGCCAGTTGTCCTGCAGCTGCGCGGTGCCCGATGCAGTGACCTTGCCCTGATCGGAGTCGATATCCAGGGTATCCAGCCGCATTTTCCCGTCGATACTGCTGACTTTCAGCAGCATATTGTAGACGGTCATATCGGTATCGCCGGTGACGCGCAGCTGCTCTCCGCGGAACGACTGGATATTCAGGTTCAGCGGCAGATGCACGTCGGCCATCTCCGGCAGCACCGGCCGGGAGAACAGCGCTTTCATCGTCTCGCCGAGCGGTTTTTCTTCCGGTTTCGGATTGTCGATCTTCGGTTCAACGACCTGCTCTTGCGCCACTTTTGCTACTTTCGGCAATGCGATAAGCAGCCCCTGCAGCGAGGTTGGCGTCAGGGTCAGATTCTTCTCCTGCCAGTTCAGACCGGTGGCGAAGTCGCGCAGCGAAACGGCGGTATCGTCAATTTTGACGTTGACGTTATGCAGCGCCACCCGGCTCAGAGTGATGGGATAAGGTGTGGAGAGATTCAGCGGGCCGCTATCTTCTTCTTTAGCCGGCGCCGCCGGCGGCATCTTGCTGGTGTCGATCGCCACGTAGATATCGCGCAGCGAAACATCGTTGACGCACAGGCTGCTGTCCCACAGGCAGCGCAGCCTGACGCCGAGGTGGAACTGACCAGCGGTGACCGCGACGCCCGGCTGTTCAAAGCGTACGTTTTGCAGCGTCAGATCACGCCAGCCACCGGTCACCTTGCCGATTTCCAGTCCGGGAACCCAGCGGTCCGCCGCCTTCAGCACCAGATGCAGGCCGCTGGTCGTGCCGACGAGGAATGCGACCGTCCCCAGCAGCAGGACCAAAAAGATCAGTACCCCGAGGCTTATCTTCTTCCATAAACTCATAATTCAGGCCCCAGACCGATGTAAAACTGTAAACCGTGCTCATCTTTGTCGCCGACCGGCGCGGCAATATCCAGCTTGATCGGGCCAACCGGTGACTGCCAGCGCACGCCGACGCCGGTGCCGGTTTTAAAATTGCTTTTACGGATATCGCTCACCGCTTCGCCGCTGTCAACGAAGACTGCGCCCCACCATTTTCCGCTGACGTTGTACTGATACTCCAGCGAACCGGTCGCCAGCTTCGAGGCCCCCATCAGTTTGCCATCGTCATCCCTCGGCGAGATCGATTTGTATTTATAGCCGCGAATACTGCGGTCGCCACCGGCAAAGAAACGCAGATCCGGCGGGACCTTGTTGAAATTATCGGCTTCAATCCAGCCGAGGTTGCCGCGCACCACAAAACGGTGGCGATCGTAGAGCGTGCGGATCCACACATCCTGCGCCTGGGCGACGATGAAGTTAATATCCGAGCCCCACATGGTGTTGGAGTAGTCCACCGAATAGCGCTGGGAGTCGCCCCAGGTCGGCATCAGGCCACCGCGGGAGCGGGTACGGTTGACCGACACCCCGGGATAGATAAGCATTGTGGTGTTGGTGACGTTAGCCTGAGTAAAGTGGTCGAGGCTCCAGCGCAGGTTCAGCGCGCGCTGCCAGCCGCTCGACATCTCCCAAAAACGCGATACCCCGAGGGTCGTGGAGTCGGCTTTCGTATCGTTAAGATCCGTACGTTTAAAGCCGCCCTGCATCAGGTAGTATTGCTCCAGCGGGCTTTTTAACAGCGGCACTTTATAGCTGAAATCAAGCTGCTGTTCAGGAGCGGAAAGGCTGAGACTGGAAGTCAGGCTATGCCCGTAGGAGTTCATCCACGGCTTTCTCCACGTCCCTTTGATGCGCGGCCCGACGTCGGTTGAGTAGCCGACCCCGGTTTCAACGGTATTCTCTTTACGCGGAGAGACTACGCCCTGCAAAGGCAGAACTTTGGTCTGTCGGGACTTTTCAAACTGCGGCGCCACAACCACGGAGCTGAACCAGCCGGTTGCCGCCAGCCGGCGGTTGAGTTCCGCCAGATCCTGCGAGGTGTAGTAGTCGCCCTGTTTGAACGGCACCAGATTTTGCAGATATTCGTCACGAATTTGCGAGCCTTCAAAAGTGACCGGACCAAAGCGATAGCGTTCGCCGCTGTTGTAGTCGATATCCCAGAAGGCCTGATGGCGGTCGAGAGAAACGCCAAGTTGGCTTTTAATGAATTCGCTGTCAAAGTAGCCCTTACGCAGCGCAACCCGCGTGAGCGAGCTCTTGAAGCTGTCATAATCGCCATGATCGAGGACGGTGCCGATAGCCGGGCGGTTTTTTAACAAATCCAGGTAGTCGCGGTCGGTGCGCGCACCGCCCCGCAGAATGACTTCCGTACCGCCAATACGTACCGGTTCACCTGGCGTGACTTTGGCAATCAGCACCTGTCGGCCTTTTTTCGGCGGCGGACGGAGGTCGAAAACGATTGTCGGTTCGTAGTACCCCAGGGCCTTCAACCCTTCGCGAATCGCATCATCAACGCGCGCACGAAAGCGGCGATCCGGCGTGACTTCGTCGCTCTGGATCGTAGAAAGTTGAGCCCGGACGTTTTTTTCCAGCTCCCCGGATAACCCCTCAACCTGCAAACGCACGCTCGCGGCGCTAGCGATCCCGCTGACCAGCAAAAGGCTGGTGATACATAACTGGCGGATTTGTAGCACGTTTTCTCCTGAATATCCTTGTTTCCCCCCGAAGGAAACGAAAGCGCCGTTCCACGGCTTAATAAACCCCCAACGACTTAGGGTTGAAAAAGAAACGCTAAACCAAATAATTCTTATGTTTAAATCTAGACGTATCGGGCATGTTTATTGTGTAAAAAGACACGCTTCGTTACAACCTTAACCACGACTTATGTTTTGAGAGGCCAACCGTGAGTCTATTTGATAAAACGCATCTTGTCGCCCAGGCGGATGCGCTGCCAGGACGCAACACCCCTATGCCAGTGGCAACACTCCACGCTGTCAATGGCCACTCCATGACCAACGTCCCGGACGGGATGGAGGTTGCCCTGTTCGCGATGGGCTGTTTCTGGGGCGTTGAGCGTCTGTTCTGGCAGTTGCCTGGCGTCTACAGCACCGCCGCGGGCTATACCGGCGGCTATACGCCGAACCCGACCTACCGTGAAGTCTGTACCGGCAATACCGGCCATGCCGAAGCCGTACGCGTCGTGTACGATCCGCAGATCATCAGCTACGCGCAGCTGTTGCAGGTGTTCTGGGAAAATCACGATCCGGCCCAGGGCATGCAGCAGGGCAATGATCATGGCACCCAGTATCGCTCCGCCCTCTATCCGTTAACTCCAGAGCAGGATCAAGCGGCGAAGGCCAGTCTGGCGCGTTTCCAGGCCGCTATGCGCGATGCCAACGACACGCGCGTCATCACCACGGAAATTGCCCCGGCGAAGCCGTTTTACTACGCTGAGGACGATCATCAGCAGTACCTGCACAAAAACCCGTACGGCTACTGCGGTATCGGAGGCATTGGCGTCTGCTTGCCGCCGCAGGCATAATACCGTTTAGCACTAAGGTGAATAATTAACGCTCTGGCGGCTTTACAGTCGCTTACGCTATACTAGCTGGCGTTATAGCCGGTCCAGAGCCTTCGGACCGGTTTTTTATGTATTCCACTATAGCGTTATCAACTTCCCTTCCGAGGATCTGGCCTCAACGGCTGGATAAACTATGTTAAACAGTATTTTAGTTATACTTTGTCTGATTGCTGTCAGCGCGTTTTTTTCGATATCGGAGATCTCGCTGGCCGCTTCACGTAAGATCAAACTCAAACTGCTGGCCGATGACGGCAACGTGAACGCCCAGCGCGTTCTCAAAATGCAGGAAAACCCAGGCACTTTCTTTACCGTCGTGCAGATAGGCCTCAACGCCGTCGCCATTCTTGGTGGTATCGTCGGTGACGCAGCATTCTCGCCGGCGTTTCACAGCCTGCTGAGCCAGTACATGTCTGTTGAGCTTTCCGAGCAATTGAGCTTTATCATCTCCTTTACCCTGGTCACCAGCCTGTTCATTCTGTTCGCTGACCTGACCCCGAAACGCATCGGTATGATTGCGCCAGAAGCCGTTGCTTTGCGTATCATCAACCCGATGCGCTTCTGCCTGTTCGTCTTCCGCCCGCTGGTGTGGTTGTTCAACGGCATGGCCAACAACATCTTCCGCCTGTTCAAAATACCGATGGTGCGTAAGGACGACATTACTTCCGACGACATTTACGCCGTGGTAGAAGCCGGCGCGCTGGCCGGGGTGCTGCGTAAGCAGGAACATGAGCTGATTGAGAACGTCTTCGAGTTGGAGTCACGTACCGTTCCGTCGTCCATGACCTCGCGTGAAAATATCATCTGGTTCGATCTGCACGAAGACGAGCAGAGCCTGAAGAACAAGGTGGCGGAACATCCGCACTCCAAATTCCTGGTCTGCAACGAAGATATCGACCACATCATCGGCTACGTTGACTCTAAAGATCTGCTTAATCGCGTGCTGGCGAACCAAAGCCTGGTGCTGACCGGCGGCGTACAGATTCGCAATACGCTGATTGTTCCGGATACGCTGACGCTGTCGGAGGCGCTGGAAAGCTTTAAAACCGCCGGGGAAGACTTCGCGGTGATCATGAACGAATATGCGCTGGTGGTGGGGATTATCACCCTCAACGACGTGATGACCACTCTGATGGGCGATCTGGTTGGTCAGGGGCTGGAGGAGCAGATTGTCGCTCGCGATGAGAACTCATGGCTGATTGATGGCGGCACACCGATTGACGACGTCATGCGCGTGCTGGATATCGACGAATTCCCGCAGTCCGGCAACTACGAGACCATCGGCGGTTTTATGATGTTTATGCTGCGTAAGATCCCGAAACGCACCGATGCGGTGAAATTCTCCGGCTACAAATTTGAGGTGGTGGATATCGACAACTACCGAATCGACCAGCTGCTGGTTACCCGCATCGACAACAAACCGACCGTGCTGGTGCCCAAGCAGACGGACGCTGCTGAAGATGAGCAAGGCGTAGCGTAGCGCTTGAGGTCTGAAACACTAACGGCTCCCATCAGGAGCCGTTTTTTTACCGCATAGCTATATCGTTATTCAGGTTAAGCCATCTCTGTTTGCAGACGCAAAACCTGACGATTGACTTCAGACATCACAGACAAATGCTGCTTGTCTTTAACCTTCGGGATAAGGATTTTGCCCTTATCAAATTCAAAAGCGCCAACATCCTTGATGTATAACCGTCCACGGAACAGGATCTTCACGTACTTCGCTACTTGCAGCGGATTGTAGCGTTGGAAAATTTTCATTGTTGTCTCCTGCCAGGGTTACGCTCTTGTGGTGCCACACTTGGCCCACGATTCGGGAGCGCAAATTTTAATGCCCTGAAACTATAGTCCAGAACTTCTGTAATACCCAGCATGCATAAGTTTATTTACCTTTTGATGACAATAATTAAGAACTTTCTTTTCAAACATACGTAAAAGCTAGTATAAGTCGCCGATTTCCTTCGAATATGTGCGTTATCACGCAAACTGGCACCCTGATTGCGTGTAATGCCGGGAAATCGCATTTATGCTTAAACGAGACCAAGTGGTCGGATCACCTGCATAAAAATAAGGACTCATCATGACCCTACGTAAGCTACTGGCGGTTTCCTGCCTCCTGTTCCCGCTGATGGCCTCAGCGCATAATTTTGTCGATGGTCAGCGCGTCGCGCCGGTTGGCATTGCCGACCGGGGAGAATTAATTCTGGATAATGATAAGTTTAGCTATAAAAACTGGAATAGCTCGCAGCTGGCAGGAAAAGTTCGCGTGGTGCAACACATCGCCGGACGCACGTCGGCAAAAGAGAAAAATGCCGCCCTGATCGAGGCGATTAAGGAAGCCAAATTCCCGCACGACCGTTACCAGACCACCACCATCGTTAATACCGACGACGCCATTCCGGGGTCCGGTATGTTCGTGCGCAGCAGCATTGAGAGCAACAAACAGCTCTACCCGTGGTCGCAGTTTATTGTCGACAGCAACGGCCTGGCCCGTAAAGCCTGGCAGCTGCAGGAGGAGGGCTCGGCGATTGTGGTGCTGGATAAAGACGGTCGCATTCAATGGGCCAAAGACGGCGCGCTCACCCAGGATGAAGTGCAGCAGGTGGTCGCCCTGCTGCACAAGTTGCTTAGTAAATAGAAACCCGAAAGCCGGGGTTGAGGAACGATTCACGCGGGGTATAGTCCAGAGTGCGCCCCTGCCAGTCGTGAACGTGCGCCCCGGCAGCCACCGCGACGGCATGACCGGCGGCGGTATCCCAGGTGCTGGTCGGCCCGAAGCGCGGATAAAGCTGGGCCTGACCTTCCGCCACCAGGCAGAATTTCAGCGACGAACCGATCGACGTGGTCTGATGTTCGCCAATATGTTCCAGATACTCCTGCAGTTCCGGATCGTTGCCGTGGGAGCGACTGATGACCACCAGCGGCGGCCGGGCATCCCGTACCTGAATCTGCTTACGCATACCGCATTCGTCTTTCCACGCCTTTCCACCTTCCGCGCTGTACAGCACCTTTAAGACCGGCGCGTAAACCACGCCAAGTACCGGTTTTCCTTTTTCAATCAAGGCGATATTGACGGTAAATTCACCGTTACGTTTAATAAATTCTTTGGTGCCGTCCAGCGGATCCACCAGCCAGTAGCGCTGCCAGTGCTGGCGCACCTCCCATCCGGGGGGATCTTCTTCGGAGAGCACCGGGATATCGGGCGTCAGCGCCAGCAGGCCGCTTATAATCACCTTGTGCGCGGCGAGATCCGCCGCAGTGACCGGAGAATCATCCTTCTTGCTGGCCACGTCCATCGGCTGCTTTCCATCATAGACTTCCATGATGGCATCACCTGCAATCCGGGCAAGTTGACATACTTGTTCTAACATTCTCCACCTCATCTGGTTACAGTGGCGTTAACTCGTTGTTTTAGTTATATCGCATCGGTGCGAGTTCCGCTATCTGTGATAACGATGGCGGTTTCATAAACCATTTTTCGGCATGATTCACATTTCTGTAAGCAACAGGATGTACATACATTTTCTTCTGTGTCATTGCTCATAAAAGGACGCCTCTGATGATTAAGTTTAGCGCAACGTTACTGGCCACGCTGGTTGCCGCCAGCGTGAACGCCGCGACGGTCGATTTGCGGATTATGGAAACCACCGATTTGCACAGCAATATGATGGATTTCGACTATTACAAAGACGCCGCAACGGAAAAATTTGGCCTCGTGCGCACCGCTACGCTGATTGAAAAAGCCCGCCTGCAAGTCAAAAACAGCGTGCTGATCGATAACGGCGATGTTATTCAGGGAAGTCCGCTGGGTGACTATATCGCCGCCAAAGGGCTCAACAGCGGCGATGTCCACCCGGTCTACAAGGCGATGAATACGCTGGATTACGCAGTAGGTAACCTCGGCAATCACGAGTTCAACTACGGTCTTGATTTCCTGCACAAGGCGCTCGCCGGGGCGAAATTCCCTTACGTCAACGCCAATATTATCGATACCAAAACCGGTCAACCGATGTTTACGCCGTACCTGATTAAAGAGACCACGGTGCAGGATAACGACGGCAAAACGCAGACCCTGCGTATCGGCTATATCGGTTTTGTGCCGCCGCAAATTATGACCTGGGATAAAGCAAACCTTAGCGGCAAAGTCACCGTCAACGACATCACCGAAACCGCGCGCAAATACGTTCCTGAAATGCGTGAAAAAGGCGCCGATGTGGTGGTGGTCATTGCCCACTCCGGTCTCTCCGCCGATCCATACCAGGCGATGGCGGAAAACTCGGTGTACTACTTAAGCCAGGTTCCCGGCGTGGATGCCATCATGTTCGGCCATGCGCATGCGGTATTCCCAGGGAAAGATTTTGCCAGTATTAAAGGCGCTGATATTGCGAAAGGCACCCTTAACGGCATTCCGGCGGTGATGCCCGGCATGTGGGGCGATCATCTCGGCGTCGTCGACCTGGTGCTGAATAACGATACCGGCAAATGGCAGGTCAGCCAGGCAAAAGCGGAAGCTCGCCCGATCTATGACGCGGTCGCTAAGAAATCGCTGGCGGCGGAAGATGCGAAGATGGTGGCGGTGCTGAAAACCGATCATGATGCCACCCGTGAATTCGTCAGCAAGCCGATCGGCAAATCCTCAGACAACATGTACAGCTACCTGGCGCTGGTACAGGATGACCCGACCGTGCAGGTGGTGAATATGGCGCAGAAGGCCTACGTTGAGCACTACATTCAGGGCGATCCTGACCTGGCTAAACTGCCGGTGCTCTCTGCCGCCGCGCCGTTTAAAGTCGGCGGCCGCAAAAACGACCCGACCAGCTTCGTCGAGGTGGAGAAAGGCCAGCTCACCTTCCGCAACGCCGCCGACCTCTATCTCTACCCGAATACCCTGGTGGTGATGAAGGTCAGTGGTAAAGAGGTGAAAGAGTGGCTGGAGTGTTCCGCCGGGCAGTTTAACCAGATTGACCCCGCCAGCAGCAAAGCGCAGTCGTTAATTAACTGGGACGGTTTTCGCACCTACAACTTTGATGTGATTGACGGCGTAAACTACCAGATTGATGTCACCCAGCCAGCGCGTTACGACGGCGAGTGTCAGATGATTCACCCGCAGGCTGAACGGATTCGGGATCTGACCTTTAACGGCAAACCTGTTGACCCCCAAGCCACCTTCCTCGTCGCCACCAATAACTACCGCGCCTACGGCGGTAAATTTGCCGGAACCGGCGATAGCCACATTGCTTTTGCCTCCCCCGACGAGAACCGTGCGGTGCTGGCGGCATGGATCGGCGCGGAGTCGAAAAAAGCGGGCGCTATCCACCCGGCCGCCGACAACAACTGGCGTCTGGCCCCTGTCCATAGCAAGGTGCCGCTGGATATCCGCTTTGAGACCTCTCCGGGTGAAAAAGCGGCGGCATTTATTAAAGAGAAAGCGCAGTATCCGATGCATCAGGTGGCCACCGATGATATCGGCTTCGCGATTTACCAGGTGGATTTGAGTCAATAACGATTGCCTTCCCCGCTCGCGCGACGCTTAACGGGGGCGCAAAGCAGGCGTTCCACGCGCGGCGACAGGCCGGATCAGATACTGCCGCCGCGATCCGGCTTCTCCCGTCAGGCGACGGCCTGCTCGTGGTTCGCCAGAACCGCGGGCAGATTCAGCTCAATCCAGTCCGCCAGCGCCGCCACTTTCGCGCTAACCTGCTCGCCAAGCGGCGTCAGACTATACTCTACATGCGGCGGGACGACCGGTCGCGAGACCCGGTTGATAAAGCCATCCTGCTCCAGCGCCTGCAGCGACTGAGCCAGCATCTTTTCGCTGACGCCGCCCATTTTACGGCGTAGCTCACTAAAGCGATGGGTTCCCCCGCGCAGCGCCACCAGGATTAACACCCCCCAGCGACTGGTCACGTGCTTCAGCACATCGCGTGACGGGCACTGCTCGGCAAACAAATTACCGTCGCGCATTTTTTCGCTCAGCGTCAACTTCGCCATTTTAACACTTACCTTTTTGTACGTACTTACTAAAAGTTAGTTAAGGTGTTAGCTTACCACAACTGTCACGCAACACGAAGGAGAAGACTGATGATCGCGATTACCGGTGCGACCGGCCAGCTTGGCCACCTCGTCCTACAAAATCTGTTAAAAACCACCGCCGCCAGCCAGATTGTGGCCATTGTGCGTAACCCGGCAAAAGCCGAATCCCTAAGCCAACAGGGCATTGTCGTACGTCAGGCTGATTATACTGATGAAGCGGCATTCACTGCGGCCCTGCAAGGGGTCGACAAACTGCTGCTGATCTCTTCCAGCGAAGTCGGTCAGCGTGCGTCGCAGCATCGTAATGTTATCAACGCCGCCAAAGCCGCCGGGGTTAAATTTATCGCCTACACCAGCCTGCTGCATGCCGATAAATCCCCGCTTGGCCTGCACGTTGAGCATGTTGAAACCGAGAAAATGCTCGCCGATTCCGCTATCCCCTATGCTCTGCTGCGCAACGGCTGGTACACCGAGAACTATCTCGCCAGCGCGCCACCGGCGCTTGAGCATGGCGTGTTTATCGGTGCTGCCGGTGAGGGCAAAATCGCCTCGGCGACCCGCGCCGACTATGCCGCCGCCGCCGCCCGCGTTATCGCTGAAGAGGGCCATGCCGGGAAGGTGTATGAACTGGCCGGCGATGAAGCCTGGACCCTGAGCGAACTTGCCGCTGAACTGAGCAAGCAGAGCGGTAAAAATGTGATGTATCAGAACCTGAGCGAAGCCGACTTCGCCGCTGCGCTGAAGAGCGTAGGCCTGCCGGCAGGGCTGGCGGACATGCTCGCCGACTCCGATGTCGGCGCCGCCAAAGGCGGTCTGTTTGACGACAGCCGCACCCTGAGCGCGTTGATTGGCCGCCCGACGACACCGCTGGCTGAGAGCATCAAAGGCATTCTGTAACGGTTACAAAAAGGTTAATTTTTGTAGCTTCCCGACGGACCATCCCCAATAATAACAGGATATCCGTCGGGAGAAACGCAATGCAGGGCGTACCGGAACAGTTCAGCGATGAGAGAGACAGCGCACGCTTTCGCCATCCGGCGCAGCTGCCCGGCGTTGAGCTGTACCATGCCCATATCTCCCGCTACGCCTTCGAGCCCCATACCCATGAAGCCTTCGGCATCGGTGCGATAGAACTCGGCGCCGAGCGTTTTCGCTATCGCGGCAGCCAGTATGTCGCTCCGGTTAACTCCGTCGTTACCATGAACCCTGACGAACTGCACACCGGAGAAGCGGCCACCGCCGACGGCTGGCGCTACCGTATGGTCTATCTGGAACCGCAGATGCTGGAAGAGGTCACCGGCGTGCGCCACTGGTGGTTCAGTGAGGTGGTACGTCAGGATCCGCAGCGCTCGCAGCGGCTCTGTCAGCTTATTTATGGCTTATGGCATACCGACGATCCGCTGGCGCAGCAAGGTCTGTTGCTCGACGTGATCGATACCTTCCGCCCGCTGGCCCATCACGCCCCGGTTATCGCGGAAGCCGCCCACCGTTTCGAGCGCGTGCGCGACTACCTGCATGACAACTATATGCACGCCGTCTCCCTTGATCAGCTGGCGCAGGTTGCCGCCCTGAGCCCGTATCACTTTCAGCGCCAGTTTAAGGCCCATTTCCACGTCACGCCCCATCAGATGCTGATGGCCATTCGCCTGTGGCGCGCCAAAGCCTTCCTCACCCACGGAATGCCCGCCGCCGAAGTGGCTGCCGCCACCGGTCTTACCGACCAGTCGCACCTGACCCGCGCCTTTACCCGCCGCTACGGCATCACCCCGGTGCGCTATCAAAAGCAGGTCGCCCGGCGCTAAAGCGCAATCTCATACAATATTCCCGACGCGGCCTCTTCTACACTTTAGCCAACGAAAAGCGGCGCGGATGGCGTAATGATTAGTGGTGTGTTGTATGCCCTGCTGGCAGGGATGATGTGGGGGCTCATATTCGTCGGCCCGATGCTGGTGCCGGAATACCCGGCGGTCCTGCAATCCATGGGACGCTATCTGGCCCTGGGGCTGATTGCCCTGCCGCTGGCCTGGCTCGGTCGCGCGCGACTGCGGCAGCTTTCCGGGCGAGACTGGTGGACGGCGCTGGTGCTGACCATGACGGGCAATCTGATCTATTACGTATGTCTTGCCAGCGCTATCCAGCGTACCGGCGCCCCGGTTTCCACCATGATTATTGGCACGCTTCCGGTCGTGCTGCCGGTGATGGCTAACCTGCTCTACAGCCAGCGTGACGGTAAGCTGCCGTGGCGACGCCTCTTTCCGGCGCTCTCCTGTATCGCCGTCGGCCTGGTGTGTGTCAATATTGCCGAACTGCGCCAGGGGTTGCCCAATTTCAGTATCTGGCGCTACGGCGTCGGTATGGGTCTGGCACTGGTATCGGTGGCCTGCTGGGCCTGGTACGCGTTGCGCAATGCCCGCTGGCTGCGGGAAAACCCGGATAAGCATCCGATGATGTGGGCGACGGCGCAGGCGCTGGTGACGCTACCGGTCTCGCTGGTCGGCTATCTGATTGCCTGCGGATGGCTGCATGTTCAGCAGGTCGGCTTCCCGCTGCCCTTTGGCCCACGTCCCCTGCTCTTTGTGACGCTGATGCTGACCATTGCCGTCCTCTGCTCCTGGGTCGGCGCATTGTGCTGGAATATCGCCAGCCAGAAGCTGCCGACGGTGATTCTCGGGCCGCTCATCGTCTTCGAAACGCTGGCTGGCCTGCTGTATACCTTCCTGTTGCGGCAAAGCATGCCGCCGCTGCTGACGCTCAGCGGCATCCTGCTGCTGGTTGTTGGCGTGGTCTACGCGGTCTGTTCCCGGCCACAAAAACCGATGGTTGTGGCGCGGGTCTGCGAGACTAAAAAATAGCCTGCTATCCGAAAGGGGTATTTCCTTACCTATAAGATGCATTTAATATACATCTTATATTTTTAAAGACGAGGTATCCGCTATGGCTTTTCGTGACCAACCTTTAGGCGAGCTGGCGTTGACGATTCCGCGCGCCTCCGCACTCTTTCGTCAATACGATATGGACTACTGCTGCGGCGGCAAACAGACGCTGGAACGCGCCGCATCGCGTAAGGAACTGGACGTCGCGGTGATTGAAGCCGAGCTGGCCAGACTGGCGGAAGAGCCGATAGAGAAAGAGTGGCGCGTCGCGCCGTATGCGGAGATCATCGACCATATCATCGTTCGCTATCACGACAGGCATCGCGAACAGCTGCCGGAGCTTATCCTGCAGGCCAGCAAAGTGGAGCGCGTGCATGCCGATAAGCCCAATGTGCCGAACGGCTTAACCAAATACCTGACCATGCTGCACC
Organism: Raoultella sp. T31; assembly: GCF_002806725.1. Lineage (NCBI taxonomy): Bacteria > Pseudomonadati > Pseudomonadota > Gammaproteobacteria > Enterobacterales > Enterobacteriaceae > Klebsiella > Raoultella sp. T31. The sequence goes on along the minus strand of NZ_PIBO01000033.1, from coordinate 47,153 downwards.
AGGAACTCTCCAGCCATATGATGAAAGAAGAGCAGATCCTGTTCCCGATGATCAAACAGGGCATGGGGACTCAGGCCGCCGGTCCCATCAGCGTGATGGAAAGCGAACACGACGACGCGGGCGAGCTGCTGGAAGTGATTAAGCATGTCACCAACAATGTCACCCCGCCGCCGGAAGCCTGCACCACGTGGAAAGCGATGTACAACGGCATTAACGAATTGATTGACGACCTGATGGAACACATCAGCCTGGAGAATAACGTTCTGTTTCCGCGTGCCCTCGCCGGAAAATAAAAAAGGCGCCCGCAGGCGCCCTCGACATTGTCAGTCTGATTGGCCACTCCGGTGGCCTTTTTTATGACGGGCCGTTGCAGGCAACGTTAAAAATCTCTGCCGAAGATTTTTTATTTCGCCAGACGCTTCTTACCGGCAAAGAACCAACCTGCCGCCAGCAGAACGAACCACAGCGGGGTGACGATCAGCGCTTCGCGCGTGTCGGTTTCCAGGGTCAGCAGCACCAGCACGAAGACGAAGAACGCCATACAGACCCAGCACATCAGCTTACCCAGCGGCATCTTATATTTTGACTGCTCATGCAGATGCGGACGCTTTTTGCGGTAGACCAGGTACGAGCACAGGATAATGGTCCAGACGAACATAAACAGGATCGCCGATACCGTGGTAATCATGGTGAAGGCGGCAATCACGCTCGGGTTGACCATCAGCATCACCACGCCGCCCAGCAGGCACATACAGGAGAAGGTCAGCCCTTTCGCCGGTACCGCCCGTTTCGACAGTTTGGCGAACATCGACGGCGCCTGGCCATCCTGCGCCAGACCGAACAACATACGGCTGGTTGAGAACACGCCGCTGTTAGCCGAAGAGGCAGCCGAAGTCAGCACCACAAAGTTAATCAGGCTGGCCGCAGCCGGCAGCCCCACCAGCACAAACAGCTCAACGAACGGGCTCTTAGTCGGCACCACGGAACTCCACGGCGTCACCGACATAATCACGATCAGCGCGAAGACGTAGAACATAATAATACGCAGCGGGATCGAGTTAATCGCGCGCGGCAGGGATTTTTCCGGATCTTTGGTTTCTGCAGCGGTGGTCCCTACCAGCTCAATACCGACGAATGCGAAGACCGCTATCTGGAAGCCGGCAAAGAATCCGCTGATCCCTTTCGGGAACCAGCCGCCGTCATTCCACAGATGGGCAAAAGACGCCTCCACGCCGGTCGGCGATTTGAAATGCATCATCACCATCACCAGGCCGACCACAATCAGCGCCACAATGGCGACGATTTTGATCATTGCGAACCAGAACTCCATCTCACCGAACATTTTCACGGTGGCAAGGTTAAGGCTCAGCAGCAGCAGGATAACCGCCAGCGAAGCGACCCAGTCGGAAAGTCCAGGGAACCAGAACTGGGCGTAGGCGGTAATCGCCACCACGTCGGCCATCCCGGTCACCACCCAACAAAACCAGTAGGTCCAGCCGGTAAAATAGCCCGCCCACGGTCCCAGAAGGTCAGCGGCAAAATCACTGAACGACTTATATTGCAGATTCGACAGCAGTAATTCGCCCATCGCGCGCATCACGAAAAACAGCATAAAGCCGATAATCATATAAACAAAAATAATGGATGGCCCGGCGAGGCTGATGGTTTTGCCGGAGCCCATAAACAGTCCGGTCCCGATGGCGCCGCCGATAGCAATAAGCTGAATATGTCGATTCGTGAGATTTCGCCGTAGCGATTGTTCAGTCGGAGCCTGCTCTTCGGCAGCGACTTTAACCTGATCTACCATGTGATTTTCTTCCTGTTGTACCTGTCTGTGTTGTTCAGGCTCTGATGGCCCGTCATTCGTCATTACCCTGAAAAAAAGGGTTTATCGATATTAGGTAAGAATCGGAGGGATGAATACTATGATTTAGATATAATGTTAATTTTATGTTTAAAGTGAGTGTTATATCACTCCCGCTGCGCGAAACAGCTCACAAAAATACACCTAAAAAGCCTGAGTGCAACATAAAATTCCAGAAAATTTCCAACTTAAGTATTTTGCGCTATTTTTATTCGCTCCCTCCCCCTTAAGGGAGAGGAAGCACCTGCTGATTAGATAATATCCAGCAGTTCAACTTCAAAAATCAGGGTGCTGAACGGAGGAATAGAAGCTCCTGCACCGCGCTCGCCATAGGCCAGGTTGTGCGGAATAGTCAGTTCCCATTTGGAACCCACCGGCATCAGGGTCAGAGCTTCAATCCAGCCGCCGATCACGCCGGTCACCGGGAACTCAGCCGGTTCGCCGCGGGCTACAGAGCTGTCAAATACGGTACCGTCGATCAGTTTACCGGTGTAATGTACACGGACGCGGTCGGTACGCGCCGGGATCGCGCCTTCGCCCTGGGTCAGAACGCGGAACTGCAGACCAGATTCGGTGCTGTTCACGCCTTCACGCTCGCGGTTTTCATCGAGGTATTTCTGACCATCGGCCGCCATCTCCTGGAAACGCTCGCGACGTACCGCGTCAGCACGCTCGTGGATTTCACGCAGCGCGCGGTGAACGGCTTCCACCGGCACCTGCGGCTGATTGCCTTCCAGCGCATCGGCAATGCCGGCAACCAGTGCTTCAGGCAGCAGCCCCTGCAGGCCGGATTCGCTCAGCTGTTGTCCAACCTGCAAGCCGATACCGTAACTTGCCTGTGCTTCAATAGTGTCAAAAGTCGGGGTTGCCATCTTCTTTCCTTATTTTTCGGGGGGAAATTTCACACTCGACGGATTCCAGACAGCAAGAAGGCGGCATGCAGATGATTCACCGGCAGGACAGGCCACAGTGTGACCAGTGCAGGCAGGCGCAGCCAGCGCATCAGCGACTCGAAAGACGACGAGTATAAAGTGGTGGGCAGCATATCAGCCATCGTCCGATGGGTAAAACTTTGTCGCGGAGATGATGACAAATCTGAGGGAAACAGAAACAATAGGGATATCAGGTTAACCTCACGAAACATATCTTTGTCTCGGCCATCAGGAAGTTAGCCATCTATACTCTACGGAGCAGGATAAAAATATGCGGAGCAGGAGGAAAGCCATGCCCGGGCGCTTTGACATCACAACTACCCTGGCGAAGATCTGGCACGCCCCGGATCATATTCGCATTATGGATCCGCTGCCGCCCATGCATCGCCGGGGCATCATTGCCGGCGCGTTGCTGGTGATTATCGGCATACTGCTCCCGTCAGAGGACAGCGGTAGCCCACGACAAAGTGGCCGCGAAGCCAGTATCGACCTGCAATCGCAGTCCCAGCCGCCATCTTCCCAACAGGCCATGCCGCTGCCGCCGATTACCACCACGCCGACGGTCAATGACGCCGATCAGATGGCGCCGGTAGCGCCGGAGCCGGTTCAGGACGAGCCGGTGGATCAGGGACAGAGCCAGGCTTACTCTCAGCCCTCTCAGCCGCAACCGCGACAACAACAGCAACATTCAGCTGCGGGGATTGAGCAGCAGTGGCGCACCTACCGCATAGAAGCGGGTAAAACCCTGGCCCAGCTGTTCCGCGACCATAATCTGCCGCCCACCGACGTCTATGCGATGGCCCAGGTAGAAGGTCCGGGCAAACCGCTCAGTTCGCTGCAAACCGGGCAGACGGTGCAAATTCGGCAGAATGCCAATGGCGTCGTGACCGGCCTGACAATTGATACCGATAGCGGACAGCAGGTGCTGTTCACCCGTCAGGCGAACGGCAGTTTTATTCGCGCGCGCTAATCGTCGGAAAAAATCCACTGGTCATGCCGGGTATCATGCCCGGCCCGTGCAGAGACACCCTCTCCCGCTCCCGCGTCCTTGATCCTGCTTCATTATGTATCGCGTCGCGTCCGCTTATAGCAATGCCTCCCACTCAAAGGATGGGTCATTGACGGCCTGATATGGCCATTTTGTCAGGAGAGAACAACAGAAGGGGGAGGCAGAAAAGCAAAACGCCGGCACAAGGCCGGCGTCTCGACGCAAACTGAGTAAAAAATTACTCAGCTACAACGTTAACAACCAGTTTCGCGAAGACTTCGCTGTGAACCTGGAAGTCCACTTCGTGCTCACCGGTGGTGCGCAGAACGCCGTTCGGCAGACGAACTTCGCTCTTAGCAACAGCAACGCCAGCTGCAGATACAGCGTCAGCGATGTCGCGGGTACCGATGGAACCGAACAGTTTACCTTCGTCGCCAGATTTAGACGCGATGGTAACGGTGCCCAGTGCGTTGATTGCTTCAGCACGTGCGTTAGCAGCGGCCAGAACGTCAGCCAGTTTGGCTTCCAGTTCAGCGCGGCGCGCTTCGAAGAATTCAACGTTTTTCTTGGTAGCAGGAACAGCTTTGCCCTGCGGTACCAGGAAGTTACGAGCATAGCCCGCTTTAACGTTAACCTGATCACCCAGGCTACCGAGGTTTGCTACTTTATCAAGCAGAATAACTTGCATTACCTTATCCTCTCAAAGTCGTATTAATGGACCGTGACCGATTACTGATGACGATCAGTGTACGGCAGCAGGGACAGGTAGCGTGCGCGTTTGATAGCGCGAGCCAGCTGACGCTGATATTTTGCACGGGTACCGGTGATACGGCTTGGGACAATCTTACCGCTTTCGGTGATGTAGTTTTTCAGCGTTGCGATATCTTTATAGTCGATCTCTTGAACGCCTTCCGCGGTGAAACGGCAGAACTTGCGACGACGGAAATAACGTGCCATTTGGCTAGTCTCCAGAATCTATCAATTCAATCTGCTCGGCATGCAGAACCATTTTGCTCAGGCCGTTCTTTGCCTTGTGGCAAGAGATGAACCCCTGAACGGTCACTGCGCTACCGACCGTTATACTGTGAGTAATGGCCTGGTTTTCGTGTCCGCTAATAATTACGGGCATTTGACACCATGCCTGCCGGTGAAAACCGGCTTCCTCCTGCACTGAACGATGCTCAAGCACGAACTGGCAGTGTGGAATTCCTGACGGGCTGACCTTACGCAGTGGCGTCCTGCAAACTATGCCGGACAGCTCCAGACGATTGGTCATCAGGATTACTCTTCAGAATCCCCAGCTTCAGAATCATCTGCGGTTTCGTTTGCGAAATCTTCGCGACGCTCACGGCGCTCGTCTTTCGCTTTAACCATCGGAGATGCTTCGGTAACAGCGTGCTTAGTACGCATTACCATGCTGCGGATAACGGCGTCGTTGAAGCGGAAGTTAGTTTCCAGCTCATCGATCGCTTCCTGCGGAGCTTCAACGTTCAGCAGAACGTAGTGAGCTTTGTGCAGTTTGTTGATCGGGTAAGCCAGCTGACGGCGGCCCCAGTCTTCCAGACGGTGGATCGTACCTTCTGCTGCAGTGATTGCACCAGTGTAACGTTCGATCATACCCGGAACCTGTTCGCTCTGGTCAGGATGGACCATAAAAACGATTTCGTAATGACGCATCGAATTGCTCCTTACGGATTATTCAGCCTCCTGTCTGGGTCAGCCGCGGCCCATGGAGGCAAGGAACGTGTTAAAGGGCGGCCGAAAAATTGACGCGTCATTCTACTTTCGTCGCTCTGGGAAGACAAGCGAATTGCGCAAATAATTCGCACTAACGGTAAAGCCGCGCTAAGTCAGTGATTTAAAATTAATCAACGACACCAGCGACACTTTTTTGAACAACTTCATCAGAAATGGTCGCGATACCCACCGTCGCCAGAGATTACACTTAAATCAGAGCTATCGATAACCCCGGAGGATCCCGTATTTAACGCCAGCATGGTCGACAGAACGTCAGGAGCGTAGAGTATGAAATACATCATCATTGCCGCTACGGCTGCGCTTTTACTGAGCGCCAACGCGCTCGCAGCCATCAAGATCGATGGGCGCCAGGCACGCAACATGGACGATGTGCAGAGCCTGGGCGTTATCTATATCAACCATAATATGGCGACGGAGCAAGAGGCCGACAAGGCACTTAATCAGCTGAGCGATGCGCAAGGCGCAAAATATTTTCAGCCGATCCTGATTCACGAACCGCAAAGCAACGGCGTGATTCATGCCAGCGCAGCCATTTATCGCTAATCCCCTCTCTCTTTGACTTCGCCCGATAATCAGGGCGAAGTTTTAATGCAATTGAGCATTACTTTTCCTTGTAACGGATCCGCTTCAGCGCAACCTGATGCCATCTCTCTTTTAACTGCATGGTTCCACGTTTTGTCCGTAGTAGGCATCTGGCCCGTGCTTACGCATAAAATGTTTGTCCATCAGCCAGCTATCGATGGGCTTCAGCTGAGGGTTGATAGCGCGTGCTATCCACGCCATCCGCGCCACCTCTTCCATCACCACCGCGTTGTGCACCGCATCGTGCGCATCTTTGCCCCAGGCAAAAGGCCCGTGCTGATAGACCACTATTCCCGGCGTATGCAGCGGCTCAACGTCACCCAGCGTTTCGATAATCACGCGGCCGGTATTCAGTTCATAAGCCTCTTCCACTTCCTGTGCGCTTAACGCCCGGGTGCAGGGGATATCGCCAAAGAAGTAATCCGCATGGGTCGTCCCCAGCGCGGGAATGGCCAGACCTGCCTGCGCCCAGGCCGTCGCGTGCGTCGAGTGGGTATGCACCACGCCTCCCAGGTTCGGGTAGCGGCGATACAGCGCCAGATGCGTGGCGGTATCGGAAGAGGGACGATACCGCCCCGCCACCACGTAACCCTCAAGATCCACGATGACCATCTCATCCGCTTTCATGACCTCGTAGTCGACACCGCTGGGCTTAATCGCCACCAGCCCGCGTTCACGGTCGATAGCGCTGACGTTACCCCAGGTAAAAGTGACCAGGCCGTAGCGCGGCAAATCCATATTGGCGTCAAATACCTGCTGTTTGAGCTTTTGCATTATGCCGCCTCCACCAGTCCTGCGCTGGCCATCCGCGCCTTCACCCAATCGCGCGCTTTCGCCACTTCAGCGGCCGGATCGTCCATCGTTTCGCTCCACATCTCAATCAGATACGGGCCACAGTAGCCCGTCTGTTTGAGGGTTTCGAAGCAGCGCTCAAAATCAACCACCCCTTCGCCGAACGGCACGTTTTTAAATACGCCGGGTTTCGTGTCTTTGACATGTACCGCCACGATATGCCCTATCCCGGCCTGTAGCTCCATCTGCACATCGTTATCCCATGCAGACAGGTTGCCAATATCCGGATAGAGCTGGAACCACGGATTATTCAGGTAGTGGGCATAGCCCAGCGCCTTGCTGATCGAATTCATCAGCGGATAATCCATGATCTCCATCGCCAGCGTCACCTGCGCGCGGCTCGCCATTTCGACGCTCTCTTTTAACCCGTCGCGGAAACGTCGGCGCGTCTCGTTGTTGGCTTCCTGGTAGTAAACGTCGTAACCCGCCAGTTGGATAACGCGAATCCCGACATCCTGCGCCAGCTGAATGGCTTTGCGCATAATCACCAGACCCTGCGCGCGTACCGCGTCGTCTTCGCTACCGAGCGGGAAGCGCCGATGGGCGCTCAGGCACATAGAGGGTACGCGCACTCCGGTTTCAGCAATCGCCTCGATCAGCGCGAGGCGCTGCTCCCGACGCCAGTCAAGCCGCGCCAGGCGCGCCTCGGTTTCATCTACCGACATTTCGACGAAATCAAAACCGAGCGCTTTAGCCAGCTGCAGGCGTTCCAGCCAGCACTCCCCGGCGGGGAGCGCTTTTTCATAGATACCGAGCGGAATGTGTTTCGACAGCATAGTCGCTCCTTAGCCCCACAGCTGGGCGATAGAACGTTTGAACTGCCGTGCGGCTTCCACCGGAGAAGCGGCGTCGCGAATGCTGCGCCCGGCGATAAAGACGTGGATCGGAATCCCCTGGAACAGCGGCAAATCTTCCAGCGCCAGACCGCCGGTGACGGTGACTTTAAAGCCCATATCGGACAGGCGTTTGATAGCGTTGATATCCGCCTCGCTCCATGCCACGCCGGCCGCCTGCGCATCGCGGCTACGGTGATAAACTACCTGCTGGATGCCCGCTTCACGCCACTCCTGCGCCTGCTCCCAGGACCAGTAGCCGGTCAGTTCGATCTGTACATCGCCGTTGAACTCTTTCGCCACGTCCAGCGCGCCTTTGGTGGTGTTGATATCCGCACAGCAGATCACGGTTACCCAGTCGGCATTGGCTTCAAAGCACATACGGGAGAGAATTTTACCGGCATCGGCGATCTTGGCATCCGCCAGCACGATTTTATTGGGATAGAGCGCCTTCAGGTCGCGAACGGCGCGTACGCCTTCAGCCACGCAGAGAATGGTGCCGACTTCAATAATATCCACTTCATCGGCTATCAGACGCGTCGTTTCATACGCGGAAGACATCGATTGGTTATCCAGCGCAACCTGCAACATAGGTAATGACATTTTGCTATTCCTTTTAAACGGTCGCCGCAGTGGCGTTATCAATTAAATCCAGCACTTCCTGCGCGGTGCGGCAGGCGCGTAAACGGTCAAAATTAGCTTCATCTTCAAACAGATTGACGATCTGCATGATGCCGACCTCCTGATGAGTATTGGCATCCACGGCGGCCATCGTGATCAAGATATCGACCGGGTCGTTATCCTCATGATTGAAAACCAGCGGCGTTTTCAGCGTGACCAGCGCAAAGCCGGTTTTCTTCACCCCCTCTTCCGGGCGACCGTGCGGCATCGCCAGACCGGGAGCAATCACGAAATAGGGGCCGTGCTGAGCAACGCCATCCAGAATGGCCTGGTAGTAGCGCGGCTCTACGACATCCGCCTTCACCAGTAAATCGACGCTCAGCTTGACAGCTTCCTGCCAGGTGCTGGCGTCGGCCTGTAGAAGGATGGAGTGATTCTCCACCAGCGAATCACGTAATTTCATCTGACCTCCTTACTTCACATCCTGCGGGAAGTGCGCGTTGATCACTTCCAGCAGCTTTGGGCCAAAGTCCGCGGGCGATAGCATGTTGCGTACGCCAACCACGTATTTATTACCGGAGACGCTAATCTCACCGGCGATATGGGTGGAGGCGATGATGATGTCCGCGCCGTTTAGTTCACTTTTGTATTCCCCCACCGCGCAGCTGTTCACCGTGTGATCGATATTTGACTGGGTCAAAAACTGGTCCACCTTCATTTTCATGATCATGGAACTTCCTTGCCCGTTACCACATACAGCCAGAATACGTACGGTCATAGTCAAAACTCCTTATTGAGCAGAAGCATCTGTCAGTTGTTTTTCCGCATCCTCTTCAGCGCGCAGCGTACGCCCTGCAAAGAACATATAAACCAGTGCAATAATGATGATGACGGCCATAAACGCGATACCGATAGAGGCGAGACCCTGCATCATCGGCGGCGCCAGAATCGACCAGTCCGCCATGCCCATCCAGGCGCTCATACCGGTCAGTTTCACCGCCCAGACGCAGCCAAAGATTTCAATCATCCCCATCACCAGACAAATCTTCAGCGCCGCGCGCCAGCCGCCAAAGTGGTTAGCAAAGACGCCGATGGTGGCGTTCGAGAAGAACATTGGGATAAAGCCCGGAATAATCAGAATGGAAGAACCGACGCCCACCAGAATACCGACGGCGATCAGCTGGCCGATGGTGCCCCACATAAAGCCCCAGACGACGGCGTTGGGCGCAAAGCTATAAATCGCGGCACAGTCAATCGCCAGTACGGCACCGGGAATCAGGCGTTGGGAGATACCGTTGAACGCTTCAGAGAGCTCGGCGACGAACATGCGCACGCCCTGGGTGATAATGAAAATAGCGACGGCGAACGAGAAGCCCGTTTGCAGGATATAGACCGTCCAGTGGGTGTTGCCCGCCATCGCTTGTACGGTGTCGATGCCGAAGGAGAGCAAAATCGCGCCGAAGAAAATGGTCATCACGATGGCCGTGGAGACGATGTTGTCGTGAAAGATGTTCAGCCAGCCCGGTAGCTTAAGATCCTCAACGCTCTCCTCTTTTTTACCCAGATACGGGGCGACCTTATAAGCAATCCAGGAGGCAAACTGCTGCTGGTGTCCGATGGAGAAGCCGCAGCCGTCGGTCACTTCCTGGGTCGGCTTGTACATCATGTTGGAGGTAATGCCCCAATAGAGCGACACCAGCACCGCCGTGCAGATAATAGTCGTCCACATCGGGTAACCGAAGATATAGAAAGAGACGGCAATCAGCCCCGCCTGCTGGAACATGATGTGCCCGGTCAGCATGATGGTACGAATCCCGGTAATGCGCCGCAGCAGGACATAACAAATATTCAGCGCCAGGGCTAACAGCACGGTATACCCCACCCAGCTGTAGGCATCCCCCATGCGCTCAATAGTTGCCATCATTGAAGCGTAGGTGTCGGAGATAGCGCCGTTGATGCCGTAAACCTCCGACATTTTCGCTACCACCGGTTTAAACGTGCTGGTCAGAATGCCGGAGCCGGCCTGCAACAGCATGAAACCGATAATGGTTTTAATCGTCCCCTTAACAATAACGCTGGCGCTTTTACGCAGCAGGATATAGCCCAGACAGGTCACAATACCCAGCAGCAGCGGGGCGTTGGTCATTACCTGGTTAAAGAACACGGTAAAGATGTGGTAGAGAATCGCCATAACACACTCCAGAAGGTGGACGCTCCAGAACGCACGCTACGCTCAGGGCTTGTTGTTGGGATCAACTCTAATAATCAAAAATAATCACAACAAGATTATATTTGATTAAATGTGACGCACGCCGCAAATAATCCTTCAGTCCGTTGCCGTATTAATTCTCATTTTCCATGAAGTAAAAATTATTAATACAAATCAATAATATAAAAATATTCAAGTTTAATAAGTTACACATGTGTCTCGCTTTAACCCTCCGCCCCCCTTTTATGAATGGCAAAATTCAGGATTGCAATCCTGAAAAAACGGTGCCAGTATCAATCAAAACAAATCACAATGTGATTACTTCTGATTCAATATGAGGGGAAAATCAATGAGTAAAGTACAAACCATCACCCGCGAATCATGGATCCTCAACACTTTTCCGGAGTGGGGTAGCTGGCTGAATGAAGAAATTGAACAAGAGCAGGTTGCACCAGGCACCTTTGCCATGTGGTGGTTAGGTTGTACGGGCATCTGGCTGAAATCCGAAGGCGGAGCCAATATCTGCGTTGATTTCTGGTGCGGTACTGGCAAACAAAGCCACGGCAACCCTCTGATGAAAACGGGCCATCAGATGCAGCGCATGGCGGGCGTGAAAAAGCTCCAGCCAAATCTGCGTACTACGCCGTTTGTTCTCGATCCGTTCGCTATTCGCCAGATCGATGCCGTGCTGTCGACCCACGATCATAACGATCACATTGATGTGAACGTGGCTGCCGCGGTCATGCAGAACTGCGCCGAGGACGTACCGTTTATCGGTCCGCAAACCTGTGTCGACCTGTGGATGGGTTGGGGCGTACCGAAAGAGCGCTGCATCGTGATGAAACCGGGTGATGTGGTAAAAATCAAAGATATTGAAATCCACGCGCTCGACGCCTTTGACCGTACCGCCCTCATCACCTTACCCGCGGATCAAAAAGCCGCGGGCGTACTGCCGGACGGGATGGATCAGCGCGCGGTAAACTACTTGTTCAAAACGCCGGGCGGCAACCTGTACCACAGCGGCGACTCTCACTACTCTAACTACTATGCGAAACACGGCAACGAGCATCAGATCGACGTGGCGCTGGGCTCCTATGGCGAGAACCCGCGCGGCATTACCGACAAAATGACCAGCGCCGATATTCTGCGCATGGCCGAGTCGCTGAATACCAAAGTGGTTATCCCGTTCCATCATGATATCTGGTCAAACTTCCAGGCTGACCCGCAGGAAATCCGCGTTCTGTGGGAGATGAAAAAAGACCGCCTGAAGTATGGCTTTAAGCCTTTCATCTGGCAGGTCGGCGGTAAATTCACCTGGCCGCTGGATAAAGACAACTTCGAATACCACTATCCACGCGGATTCGACGACTGCTTCACTATGGAACCGGACCTGCCCTTTAAGTCCTTCCTGTAAGGCTTCTCCGGCAAGCGGTCATCGTTGACCGTTCGCCGGAAATTATCCCCGCCAGTATTAGTATTTTCACCTGATTTCAAATATCATCTTTACTTATCACTTTTAATCGGATTTGCTCATGACGGAAGCGCAAAGACATCAAATTTTACTGGATTTGTTGGCACAAACGGGATTTGTCACCGTGGAGCAGGTGATTTCCCGGCTGGGAATTTCTCCGGCGACGGCACGACGCGATATCAATAAACTCGACGAAAGCGGCAGGCTGAAAAAAGTCCGCAACGGCGCAGAAGCCATCAGTGAACAGCGCCCACGCTGGTCGCCGATGAACATCCATCAGGCGCAAAACCATGATGAGAAGGTACGGATTGCGCATGCGGCTTCGCAACTGGTGAATCCCGGTGAAAGCATTGTCATCAACTGCGGCTCTACCGCCTTCCTGCTTGGGCAGGAACTGTGCGGTAAACCGGTACAGATCATTACTAACTACCTGCCGCTGGCCAATTATCTGATCGATCAGGAACACGACAGCGTCATTATTATGGGTGGGCAGTATAACCGCAGCCACTCCATCACCCTGAGCCCGCAGGGCAGCGAAAACAGCCTGTACGCCGGGCACTGGATGTTTACCAGCGGCAAAGGGCTGACCGCCGAAGGGCTGTATAAAACCGATATGCTGACGGCGATGGCGGAGCAAAAAATGCTTAATGTCATCGGTAAACTCGCGGTACTGGTCGATAGCAGCAAAGTGGGCGAACGTGCCGGAATGCTGTTCAGCCAGGCCGGGCAAATCGACCTGGTGATTACCGGAAAACAGGCGGATGAAGCGATCCTCAGGCAGCTTGAGGATCAAGGCGTTAAGGTGATTCGCGTTTAAAGGTGGCGTTGAAAAAACGCCACCGTCGCCGCTAATGCCTCCGGCGTTATCCGGTGGCGACCCCCTTTTTGCCAGACGCAGGTCAGATGAGTATCCCGATCGTTTTGCCGCAGCGCCTGCTGGAGCCGGAACGTGCCATCTGGCGGAACCACATCGTCTTCATCGCCGTGCCAGAGCAAAAGCGGTCGATTCGCCAGGGTGTCGAGTTGCCCGGTGATGTCCCATTCTGCCAGCTGTTCGGCACTGGCGCCGGGCGAAGGAAACAGGCTCTGTGACAGCTGGGTAAAATAGCCGGAGCCCATCAGGCAGGCCACGCTTTTTATCTCCGGATGGTGGGTCATCATTCCCAGCGCCGTCATGCCGCCCATTGATGCCCCGGCGACCGCCAGCCTGCCCCCCTCAACCCACCCCTGGTCGATAACCGCCGCGCGCAAGGCCGGAAACTCGGCAAAATTTTGCAGTAAAATCGGCCAGAAGCGCTGCATCCGCCCGCCTTCATCGCCATCGTAACGTGCGCCATGTTCCGGCGCATCGGGCATAATGACGCGAAACCCGGCTTCTGCCAGCGCCACGGCGAAGTAGCTATATACCAGCTTCGAGGAGGTAAAACCGTGATAAAAGATGATACTGGGCAACGGCTTATCCAGCGCATATTGCGGGCAAGCATGCAGGACTTCGCCGCCCGCCAGACGACGTATTTCAAGAGTAATCATTGACCCTCTCCTTTCACTCAGGTCGCGGTGTGTCATGGGCTGATATATTCAGCAAGAAACCAGGTTCACCATGATTCATAATGTTGAGAACTTGGTTACGCTTTCACGATATTTTCATCCGAAAATCGCGTCAGAGATAACACTTCGGGAACATTCCCCGGAAATGACATTCAGGCTACCACTACACTATGACTATCAGGAAACGAGATATGGTTATGCGCAGGTTAACACCGTGGTTTCTGGCTATCGCACTGAGCGGTTGTAGTGCCCTGCAGGGGACGCCAGAAGCACCGCCACCCGCAACCGACCATCCGCAAGAGATTCACCGTAACCAGACGACAGGGCTACAGAAAATGGGGACGGTGAGCGTGTTGATGTACGGTTCGCCAATGGATGTCGAAGCGGCGTTGAAAACGAAGGCAGAAACGGCTAAAGCGGATTACTACGTCATCATCATGATTGATGACACCATGGTTCCCGGCCAGTGGTATTCGCAAGCGATTCTGTACCGTAAATAGCGGTACACCGTCTTTTAGCCAGCTTTACACTGCTTTGCGTCCATTCACGTTCTCCTGTGCATAATAACGTTCGGCCAGCCAACCTGGCAGGACGTTAGCAACGGACTGCCCTCGGGACTACGTGAAATGGAGCTGACGATGAAACGATCTTTTACCCTACCCGCTCTGCTGCTGACCACAGCGACAGCAAACACCTCCGCGCAGTCGGCGGAATTCGCCAGCGCGGACTGCGTTACCGGTCTGAATGAAATTGGCCTGATCTCCGTCAATAATATTGCCGGCAGCCAGCAGGACGTTGAACGCGCCATCGCCGTAAAGGCCGATGAACAAGGCGCGTCGTGGTATCGCATCGTACAGATGTACGAGGATCAGCAGCCGGATAACTGGCGAGTCCAGGCCATTCTTTACGCCTGAGGCGCCTGACGTCCACGCCCCATCGCACGTAGCAGCAAATCCTCCAGCGTCGGCTCATCCAGCCGCATACCGCCGCGCGTGTCGAGCATCATACGACACCAGGCCTCCGCCAGCGGCGGCGAGGCGTAGCGCAGCATCTGCGCGCCGACGCCGAGCATATAAACCCGGCGTGCTATCTCTCTGCCCTGCTCTTCTGCGGGCCGCCGCAGCAGCTGTTGCAACTGCCGCCATGTCCGGTCGAAATGGCGGTTTTGCCCTTTCACCTCCGCGCACTCCGCCGCCAGCAGCTCCAGCGCCGCCGGATGTTTACCCAGCACCCGCATCACGTCCAGACACATGATATTGCCCGAGCCTTCCCAGATACTATTGACCGGCATCTCACGATACAGGCGCGGCAACTCACTCTCTTCACAGTAGCCAATCCCGCCCAGTACCTCCATCGCCTCAGCGACAAACGGGATCCCGGATTTGCAGATGGCAAACTTCGCCGCCGGCGTAAACAGGCGGGCCCAGAGGACCTCTCTGGCGTCATCAAGACTCTCCCACGCCCTCGCCAGCCGGAACAGAAAAGCGGTCTGCCCTTCAAGGCGCAGCGCCATCTGGCCCAGCACCTGACGCATGAGCGGCTGATCGACCAGATTCTTACCGAATGCCTGGCGCTGCAGCGCATGATAGAGCGCTACCGAATAGGCCCGACGCATTAATGCGTGGCTGCCAAGCGCGCAGTCAAAACGGGTGAGCCCGCCCATTTTGAGGATTTGCCGAACGCCATCGCCCTCTTCGCCCACCAGCCAGCCGCGGGCTGCAAAAAACTCGACTTCGCTGCTGGCGTTCGAGCGGTTGCCAAGCTTATCTTTCAGCCGCTCCAGATGCAGGGCATTGCGCTGCCCGTCGGGAAGCAGACGGGGCACGAAAAAGCAGGAGAGACCTCCCGCCGCCTGAGCCAGGACCAGGTGCGCATCGCTTTGCGGGACCGAGAAAAACCATTTATGACCGACCAGATGATAAAAACCTTCGGCGGTTTTTTCCGCCCGGGTGGTATTGATCAGTACGTCAGATCCCCCCTGCTTTTCCGTCATCCCCATGCCAATTAACAGCCCACGTTTCTGAGCGCCCGGCGCCAGATGCGGATCGTAGCGGTCGCTCAGCAAAGGGGACAGCCAGTCGCTAAAAGGTTTCGGTAGCGCCTGCTGTAGCAGCGGCGTCGCCGCAAAGGTCATGGTTATCGGACACAGCGTCCCCGCTTCTACCTGCGCATGCAGCATAAAGCGGGCGGCGCGCGCGACAAAGGCGCCTGCGCGGGCATCCTCCTGCCAGGCCAGATTATGCACCCGGTTGGCGCACAGCCCCTGCATCAACAGGTGCCAGGCAGGATGGAACCGGACATCATCAAGCCGGCTACCGGTCGCATCGTAGCGCAGCAGCTCCGGCGGATTACTGTTCGCCAGTCTCCCCAGCTCCAGCGACTCCGCCGCCCCCAGCTGCTGGCCGATACTGGCCAGTAAATCACTGTCCCATCCGGCCCCTTCGCGCGTTACGGCCTCACGCAGCGCGCTATCCGAGAGAAATAAATTGCTGTTCATCAGCGGCGCAGGCTGATTGAACACGGTATGCGTTTGCCAGACCATACTGTCTCCTTGCGTCATCGGCATGATTATTCAGTATGGCTACCCTCGCCGGACATCGCCCGCGAGTCCGGTCACAAAAAAACCATCGCCCCCCTTCGTGAAGCCCATCACAGCCACAAGAATTTTAAATTTCATAATGGAAAATATATGGAATAGTTTATTCAATTGTGACTTTTTTGCTCATGCCGGGATGATTTATGCAGACCGTAACAACGACTATGGGCGCGCATAAACGCGCGCTGATCGCCGGCTCTATCGGCAACTTTATTGAGTGGTACGAGTTCGCGGTATATGGCTTTCTGGCGACGGTTATCGCCCGCAACTTCTTTCAGCTTGCCGGGGAAGCGCCGCTGACGGGCCTGATCCTGACCTATGCGTCGTTCGCGATCGCTTTCTTCTTCCGCCCTTTGGGCGCCATTATTTTTGGCCGGATCGGCGATCGTATTGGCCGTAAACCCACGCTGATTATCGTGCTGGTAATGATGACCCTGGCGACCACAGCCATTGGCCTGGTGCCGGTTTATGCCAGCATCGGGATTGCCGCGCCGCTGATTCTGACGGGACTGCGTATTCTTCAGGGCCTGTTTGCCGGCGGTGAATATGGCGGCGCGGTGTCGCTGATGACCGAGTTCGCCCCACGCGGCAAGCGCGGGCTGTATGGTGCCTGGCAATCCTTTACCGTGGCATTAGGGCTGCTGGCGGGGGCCGGCGTCGTGGCGTTGATTTCCGCCATTCTGAGCCCGGAGGAACTGTACGCCTGGGGCTGGCGCCTCCCGTTCTTCCTCGCTATCCCGATGGGTGGCGTGGCGCTCTGGCTACGGATGAAGATGGAGGAGACGCCGGGCTTTCTCCGCCAGCAGAAGCAGCAACAACAGTATCCGCAGCCCACGGCGAACGTCGGCCAGACTCTGAAGGCTATTCTGACCGGCATTGGCCGCCTGATGGTCTGGTCCGCTGCGGGTTACACCTATCTGGTGATTATGCCCGCCTATCTGCAATCCTCGCTGCATACCGGTTTTCATCAGGCATTGCTGATTGCGGTTATCTCTAATATTGGTTTCGCCATAACGATTCTGCCCGCCGGAATGCTCAGCGATAAATGGGGACGCCGCAACGTGATGGTGATGGCCGCCGTGTTGCTGCTTATCCTGGCGCTCCCGCTGCTGAAAATTCTGCAGGCGGAATCCAGTACACTGCTGGTAAAAGCGCTGGTCGTGTTGGTGGCCGGGGGATTAGTCGGCATGCTGGCGGGCCCAGGACCCGCGATGCTGTCAGAGATGTTCCCGACCAAAGTACGTTACACCGGGCTTGGGCTGGCGTATTCACTGTCGAACGCGATTTTCTCGGGATGTGCAGGGCTGATTATCACCGGTCTGATTAAGCAGACGGGGAACCTCGATATTCCGGCTTATTACGTGATGGCGACGGCGGTGGTGAGTATTTTCGCGCTGATGACGCTGAAGAAAAACGACCATCTGCGGTCGCTGGATGAGTGACAACATTGCCCGGCGGCGCGAGCTTGCCGGGCCTACGCTTCTGTAGGCCGGGTAAGGCGCAGCCGCCACCCGGCAAACATATCAGCTACGCTGACGCACCGCTTCAAACAGGCAAATCCCGGTCGCGACAGAGACGTTCAGTGAAGAGACGCTGCCGGCCATCGGGATACTGATTAACTCATCGCAGTGCTCGCGGGTCAGCCGACGCATCCCTTCCCCTTCCGCTCCCATAACCAGTGCCATCGGGCCGGTCATTTTACTCTGGAACAGCGTGTGGTCCGCTTCACCCGCGGTGCCGACGATCCAGACATTCTCTTCCTGCAGCAGGCGCATGGTGCGCGCGAGGTTGGTGACGCGGATCAGCGGGACACTTTCCGCCGCGCCGCAGGCCACTTTTTTCGCGGTCGCGTTCAGCTGGGCGGAACGGTCGCGCGGTACAATCACCGCGTGTACGCCGGCGGCATCGGCGCTACGCAGACAGGCGCCGAGGTTGTGCGGATCGGTGACGCCATCGAGGATCAGCAGGAACGGCTGCTCAAGCGAGGCAAGCAGGTCCGGGAGATCGTTCTCCTGATACTGACGCCCCGGCTTCACCCGGGCAATAATCCCCTGATGCACGGCACCTTCGCTTTTCTCGTCAAGAAACTGACGGTTAGCCACCTGAATCACCACGCCCTGCGCTTCCAGCGCATGGATCAGCGGCAGCAGGCGTTTATCCTCGCGGCCTTTCAGAATAAAAACTTCCTGAAAACGCTCTGGAGCGCGCTCGAGCAGGGCCTGCACCGCGTGGATGCCGTAAATCATTTCACTCATTAAAGGTACTCATCTGGGGCGGTATGCGCCGGGTTAATAGGGCCGTGAACCACTTCACTTGCGCCTATTATAACCGACATGGCGTTCAAATCGACTCTTGTCCGATTAAACTGCCCGCCGCCGGGCGTCGCGTTTAACCTAAATGCCGTTTTGCCTCCTGGCGCACCCGGTGCAAAACGTGATGCTTAATCTCGCTGTAGCGCGGATGTTCGGCCAGGGTTTCGATATCCCGTTCGCGGCCGAAGGGCAGGACTATCTCTTCGACGATTTTTCCCGGTTTCGCTGACATAATCAGAATGCGGTCGGCGAGAAACAGCGCCTCTTCGACATCGTGGGTCACAAACAGCAGCGTGGTGCCGGTCGAAAGCCAGGCCTCGCGCAGCAGCTCCTGCATCATCAGCCGGGTTTGCGCATCCAGCGCGCCGAATGGCTCATCCAGCAGCAGCACCTCCGGGCCGGGTAGCCAGGCGCGCGCCAGCGCCACGCGCTGTTTCATGCCGCCGGAGAGCTGCCAGGGAGCATGATGCTCAAACCCTTTCAGGCCCACGCGCCCCAGCCAGTCCAGCGCTCGCGCGTTGACCTCCTGTTTGCGGTATTTGCCCAGCCGTGGGCCGAAAGTGACATTTTCCAGCACCGACAGCCACGGGAACAGATTCGGCTGCTGGAAAATCATGCCGCGATCCGGCCCCGGCGCACGTACCGGTTTGCCGCCCGCCGCGACGCGTCCCCGGTCCGGTTGGGTAAACCCGGCCACCAGGTTGAGAATGGTCGATTTTCCGCAGCCCGAAGGGCCGAGCAGAACGACAAACTCCCCTTTATTCAGTGACAGGCTAATATCCTCGAGCACCGTGAACGGCTGCGGCCTGGCCGCAAAGGAGAGCGAGACATTTTCCAGCGTGATGGCACTCATTATTCTTTCCCCGCCCAGGGCACAAACAGGCGTTGCAGCCCCAGCAGCAATAAATCCAGCAGATAGCCAATGCCGCCCAGCAGCAGAATGCCGAGCATGACGATATCGGTACGCAGATAAGAACTGGCGTTAATCACCATCCAGCCCAGGCCGGAGCTGGCCGCCACCATCTCTGCCGCAATCAGCGAGGTCCAGCCGATACCGATCGACAGCCTGACGGTAGTGAAGAGATCGGGTAGCGCATCCGGCAACACCACCCGCAGGAAAATTTGCTTACGCGAGGCGCCGAGGGTTTGCGCCACGCGAATGCGCGAGCGGCCAATCCGCTCGACGGCGGCGGAGGCCCCGACCACCACGCTTAAAAAGGTGGCGATAAATATCAGGAAGAATTTGGAGGCTTCGCCGATCCCCAGCCAGACCACGGCCAGCGGGATCAGGGCGATTTTGGGCAGCGGACGCAGGAACTGCACGAACGGATTTAACACGGCGGCAAGGCCATCCGACAGCCCCATCAGCAGCCCCAGCGGAATGCCGATGATAATCGCTACCGCAAAGGCGCTGAGGGCGCGCGCGAGGCTCACCGCGATATGCTCCCACAGCGGCACCTGACGATAGCCCTCCGCCAGCAGCTCTTCGGTTGTCAGGCCGATATCCGTCAGGGAGGGCAGCAGCAGCGGGTCAACCCACTGCCGCGTCGCCGCCACCTGCCAGACGATAAAGAAAACCGCCACCGAGACAGTGCTGATAGCGATATGCTGGCTCAATCTCATTGCGCGGCTACCGCCGCTTCGCGGATATAGCGTGAATTAATCGCGGTATCCCAGTTTGCCGGTATATCGCGTTTGCGGATTTCGCCAATCGCCGCGAGGAAGCTGGAGGTTTTGCTCAACGCTTTGCCGATACCGCTGTCGGAGGTTTGCGTCCCGTTACCCAGCCATGCCGCGGTCCCCTGCTGGCTCAGCGTGGGGTATTCCAGGCCGCCGAGCGTATTCGCCGCGGTGGTCACCGGGGCGCCAACTTCTTGCGCCACGATCGCCGCCGCGCGCTCCGGGTCTTGCTTAAATTCGTCAACCTTTTGCTGGTGCACGCGCAGGAAGGCGGTCACCACCTGGGGATATTGCTCGGCAAAGGCTTTGCGCACCACGTAGTTGTTGTAAATCAGGTAGCCCTCTTTTTGCAGATCTTTGGTGGCGAAGACCTGGTGTCCGCCGGAGGACTCCAGCTCCTGGGCAAACGGCGCCCAGACGTAGCCGGCATCGATATCGCCGCGCTTCCAAGCGGCGACCATCTCGGCCGGGCGCAGCGGCAGCAGGGTTATCTTGCTGCGATCCAGTTTGTTGACGTCGATGGCGGCTTCCAGGGCGTACTGCGCCGTCGAATTCGGCGGGTAGGCCACGCGCTTGCCTTCGATATCTTTAATGCTGCTGATGCCCTCCTTGCCAATCAGCCGCTCATAGCTGGCGATGACGCCGGAAACGCCAATAATCTCTACCGGCAGTTTTCTGACAATCCCTGCCGCTGCCGGGCTGGAGCCGAAGTTAGCAATATCGATAGCATTACTGGCGAAATAATTTAACGCATCGGCGCCGGAGGCAAACTGCACCCACTTCACTTTGCTGTTTAACGCTTTATCCAGAGAGCCGTCGGCTTTCGCCAGCATTAATACCTGAGAGCC
Source organism: Raoultella sp. T31 (assembly GCF_002806725.1). Taxonomy (NCBI): domain Bacteria; kingdom Pseudomonadati; phylum Pseudomonadota; class Gammaproteobacteria; order Enterobacterales; family Enterobacteriaceae; genus Klebsiella; species Raoultella sp. T31. The sequence goes on along the minus strand of NZ_PIBO01000033.1, from coordinate 26,059 downwards.
GCCGCTATACGCCACCCGGACTTCGGCCGGGGTATCTGCAAAGCTGACATTGGCCCATAAGCTACCCGCTGCAAGGAATAAGCAGAGAATTTTTTTCATTATATTTACCCTTCGAAAGTTCAGAAATTTCACGCCCGGAAAATAACCGGACTCAATCGTATTCAGTGATGTTTTAACGGGCCTGCCATAATTGCGAACATCGCTCGGCCAGCGCCTGGGCCGGATCGAACGTTAAGTCATAAAACGGCGCTTTCACCGCCGCAAGCGCAACGGGGACCTCGGTACAGGCCAGAATCAGCTTTTGCGCGCCGCGTGCAAACAGCGCGTTGGCCTGATGCGCCAGCAGCTCGCCTCCCTCTTCCAGCGCGCCGCGTTTGACCGCGTAACAGCCGGGGACAAACCAGCGGGCCAGCTCCTCCTGCGTCGATTCAACCACCTCCACGCCCTGCGCCGCCAGTTTGCGCTGATACCAGCCCGCCTCCAGCGTGCCTTGCGTGGCGATAATCCCTACCCGCTGCGGTTTGTCCGCCTGCTGCGCCAGCGCGGCTAGCGTCGCATCAACGATGTGCAAAATCGGGGCATCGCTCACCTGGCTGAGGGCGTCATACCAGTGATGCGCCGTATTACAAGGGATAGCGATATGGCTGGCCCCCGCCTGATTAAGCTTTTCAATGCCGTGGATAAGCTGCGGCAGCGGCGACGGTCCGCTTCCCGCCAGCGCCTTTTGTCGGTCCGCGATCTGCGGGACGTTCCACACCACCGAAGGGAGCTGCTGCTGATCGTTCTGCGCCGGCGTGGCGTCAAGCAGGCGTCGCTGAAAGTCCAGCGTGGCGAGCGGCCCCATCCCGCCCAGCACGCCGAGCAGAAACGGTTTAGTCATGGCGGGTCTGCGCCTCTAACAACTGGCGGTAGCCGAACAGTCCGGCAGAACCGCCGGTATGGATAAAGACGATATTCTCATCCTGACGGAAGTGGCCCTGACGAATCAGATCGATAAGCCCCGCCATCCCTTTCGCGGAGTAGACCGGATCCAGCAGAATCCCCTCGTGGCGGGCCAGCAGCGTCAGCGCTTCCAGCGTTCCCGCGGTGGGCAGGCCGTAGCCCTCGCCGACGTAATCGCTATTGGCCACCACGGCGCTACGCGGCAGCTCGCCCGCCACGCCCAGCAGGCTGAGCGTTCTCGCCGCCAGATTCCAGACGTTCTCTTCCTGCTTCGCCTTCGGCGCACGCACGCTGATGCCCAGCACCGGAACGTGGCTGTTGGTCGCCGTAAAGCCCGCCACCAGCCCCGCCTGGGTACCGGTGCTGCCCGTAGCGTGAACCACGTGGTCGATGAGCAGGCGTAGCTGAGATGACTGATACAGCAGCTCTTCGGCACAGGCGACATAACCCAGCGCGCCGATGGGGTTAGAACCGCCGCCGGGGATGAGGTACGGATTGCGTCCTTGTTCACGCAGCGTGGCGGCATACTCCTCCATTGCCTGCTGCATATCGCTGCCGCCCGGCAGATGGGCAACGATCTCCCCGCCCAGCAGCTCATCGAGCAGTACGTTACCGGAGCGTTGATAATCCTCGCCAAAATCCGTCACCCGCCGTTCCAGCAGCGCTTTAGCCTGCAGGCCAAGTCGCGCCGCGCCGGCAATGGTCTGACGGACATGGTTAGACTGCGTGGCCCCCTGAGTAATCACCACGTCCGCATTTTTCGCCAGCGCATCCGCCAGCAAAAATTCCAGCTTACGGGTTTTATTCCCCCCGCTCGCCAGACCGGTCGCATCATCGCGTTTTATCCATATTTTGGGCCCGCCTAATAATGTCGACAAATTATCCAGCGGCTCAAGCGGAGTCGGGAAATGACCAAGAGACACACGAGGAAAACGAGCCAGATGCATATATGCTCCTTGCACATAAAAAGGGGGGGAAGCAAAAGTAAAATCCACTATACACAGTGAAAAAACAGGGCTAATCAAAAAGAATAAATAACGATTGCTGAAAAAAGACTAAGCAGGAAATACGCGGGGAAGGGAGAAATATCTATTCTGTTGTGGAATGACTTACGGCAAAAAAGAATAACCCCCTCCGGCTGGAGGGGGTGATATGCCCGTCATACTTCAGGTTGCCTGTACGTTGGCGATCCGCATGTCCCCGGGAACATCGTTATTGATGTACCGGGGGATTTCCTGCAACCCGCATGATTGAGGGGCGCTTACTCAGCCGCTTTTTTCTTCGCCGCGCGCTTCGCCTTGGTCGCCGCCGCTATTTTCTGCGTCCTGGCCGACGGCTTTTTCGCGCCTTTCTCTTTCTTCGCTTTCGCCGGTTTCGATTGGCCCTTATCACCACGGAAAGCGCTGTCTGGCTCGAAGTTCACCTTCTTGCCCGTCTGACGGCGACGACCGGACGGTTTGCCTGCATTATTGCTGGCGCCGTTGGCCTTCTTCGTCTTCTCCCGGGCGGTCTTGCCGACGTTGCGCGGACCGCGTTCGCTGGAGATCAGCGAGAAGTCGATTTTACGTTCGTCCATGTTGACCGCTTCTACACGGACTTCCACGCGATCGCCCAGGCGGTAAGTCTGGCCGCCGGATTCGCCGATCAGACGTTGTCCGACCTGGTCGAAACGATAGTAATCGTTATCCAGCGAGGAGACGTGCACCAGGCCATCGATAAACAGCTCATCCAGACGCACGAAGAAACCAAAGCCGGTCACGCTGGCAATCACGCCTTTAAAGACGTTCCCCACCTGATCCAGCATAAAGTCGCACTTCAGCCAGTCGGAGACTTCGCGGGTGGCTTCATCAGCACGACGTTCGGTCATCGAACAGTGCGCGCCCAGCTGCAGCATTTCATCCATGCTGTAGTGCCAGCCGCCGGTTTCGGTGCTGTTGCCTTTATGGCCCTGTTCTTTCGCCAGCAGATACTTAATCGCACGGTGCAGCGACAGGTCAGGGTAACGACGAATGGGCGAAGTGAAGTGCGCGTATGATTGCAGCGCCAGGCCAAAGTGACCGCGGTTTTCCGGGTCGTATATCGCCTGTTTCATCGAACGCAGCAGCATGGTTTGCAGCATTTCATGATCCGGGCGATCGGCAATCGAGGTCAGCAGCTCAGCGTAATCACGCGGCTCGGGCTTATTGCCGCCAGGCAGTTCCAGCCCCAGCTCCGCCAGTACGGAACGGAAAGCGGTAATCGCTTCGGTGCTCGGTTTATCGTGGATACGGAACAGCGCCGGCTCCAGCGCCTTCTCAACAAAGCGGGCGGCGGAGATGTTCGCCAGGATCATGCACTCTTCGATAAGCTTATGCGCATCGTTACGCTGCGTCTGCTCAATACGCTCAATGCGGCGCTCGGCGTTAAAGATAAACTTCGCTTCTTCGCTCTCAAAGGAGATCCCGCCGCGTTCTTCACGGGCGCTATCCAGCACTTTATAAAGCGCATGCAGCTCTTCGATATGCTTCACCAGCGGCGCATAGTGCTCACGCAGCTCCTGGTCGCCCTGCAGCATATGCCACACCTTGGTGTAGGTCAGACGCGCGTGTGAGCTCATCACCGCTTCATAGAACTTGTAGCCGGTGAGACGTCCCTTAGACGAAATGGTCATCTCGCAGACCATACATAGCCTGTCGACCTGCGGGTTCAGGGAACATAAGCCGTTGGAGAGCACTTCCGGCAGCATCGGCACGACCTGAGACGGGAAGTAGACCGAGGTGCCGCGGCTGCGTGCTTCAGCGTCCAGCGGCGTACCAGGACGCACATAGTAGCTGACGTCGGCAATCGCCACCCACAGGCGCCAGCCGCCGCCGCGTTTTTTCTCGCAGTACACGGCGTCATCAAAGTCGCGGGCATCTTCACCATCGATAGTCACCAGCGGCAGGTCGCGTAAATCCACGCGGCCCGCTTTCGCCTCTTCCGGCACCTGCTCTTTCAGCACCGAAACCTGTTTCTCTACTGCCGGCGGCCAGGTGTAAGGGATTTCATGGGTACGCAGCGCCATATCCACCGCCATGCCGGTGCCCATATTGTCACCCAGCACTTCGACGATTTTACCGATCGCTTTAGTACGACGGGTCGGGCGCTGGGTCAGCTCCACTACCACCACGAAGCCCATTCGCGCACCCATCACCTCTTCCGGCGGGATCAGGATATCAAAGCTCAGGCGACTGTCGTCCGGTACGACAAAGCCCACGCCGGCGTCGGTGAAATAGCGGCCGACAATCTGGCTGGTTTTTGGCACCAGAATACGCACCACGCGCGCTTCGCGGCGGCCTTTACGGTCCGCGCCCAGCGGCTGCGCGAGGATCTGATCGCCATGGATGCACATTTTCATCTGCTCGGAAGAGAGATAAAGGTCGTCTTTACGCCCTTCGACGCGCAGGAAGCCATAACCGTCGCGATGACCGATAACCGTGCCTTTAAGCAGGTCGAGACGCTCCGGCAATGCGTAACACTGGCGGCGGGTAAAGACCAACTGCCCGTCACGTTCCATGGCGCGCAGGCGACGGCGCAGCCCCTCGAGTTGTTCTTCTCCTTCGATATTCAGTTCTATCGCCAGCTCGTCGCGACTGGCCGGTTTTTCACGTTTTGCTAAATGATCGAGGATAAATTCCCGGCTTGGGATGGGATTCGCATACTTTTCAGCTTCGCGTTCCTGGAAAGGATCTTGTGACATGTCGGTTCCTCCGTTGTCATCTCTGATGAAAGTTTATGTCACTCCACCAGTAATAATTTATAAAGCGGTTGATTTTCTTCAACCAAATCAGCCAGCGTGTAGTTATCTAGTTCCTTGAGAAAACTTTGCGCTGCTTCAGCCAGCGCCTTTTTCAGGCGGCAAGCGGGTGTAATGTGGCAAAATTCGCTGCTGCAATTGACCAGCGACAGCGGTTCCAGATCGCGGACGACATCGCCAACCCGAATGGTATTCGCCGGCTTACCCAGGCGGATCCCCCCGTTTTTACCCCGCACGGCCATCACATAGCCAGCACGACTTAACTGATTGATTATTTTTACCATATGATTACGGGAAACGCCGTAAACCTCCGTCACTTCGGAGATACTCGTCATTCTTCCATCCGGCAACGAGGCCATATAAATCAGCGCTCGTAATCCGTAATCCGTGAAACTCGTTAACTGCACATCAACCTCAGGGTAAGGGGGAAAGCGGTATACACTCATCATTCAGGCCATTGCCGCGTGGTGCGATCGGACACATCCTGAAAGCTTGCGTATATTGATCCTCGGGTAATGACCGTATTGATACTGTATTGATGATAAACCAGCCAGCGCTCAGGCCGCTAATTTATTTGAAATGGGGCGGGTGAACAGCAAAAACAAGGGGCGCCTTAGCGGCGCCCCAGGGGATGATTATGCGTCAAACGGATCGCGCAGAATCATCGTCTCAGAACGGTCGGGACCGGTAGAGATGATATCAACCGGTACGCCGGTCAGCTCTTCAATGCGCGCGATATAGTTCAGCGCAGTCTGCGGCAGAGCGCTGCGCGTTTTCACGCCGAAGGTGCTTTCAGACCAGCCCGGCATGGTTTCATAAATCGGCTCAATGCCTTCCCAGTTGTCAGCAGCCAGCGGCGTGGTCGTCACTTCGCGGCCGTCCGGCAGACGGTAGGCAACGCAGAGTTTCACTTCTTTCAGGCCGTCCAGAACATCCAGCTTGGTCAGGCAGAAGCCGGACAGGGAGTTGATCTGCACCGCGCGACGGATCGCCACGATATCCAGCCAGCCGGTACGACGACGACGGCCGGTAGTGGCGCCGAACTCGTTACCCTGCTTGCACAGGAACTCGCCGATATCATCGAACAGCTCAGTCGGGAACGGGCCTGCGCCGACGCGAGTCGAGTAGGCTTTAATGATGCCCAGCACGTAGTCCACGTAACGCGGACCCAGGCCGGAACCGGTCGCCACGCCACCCGCGGTGGTGTTAGACGAGGTCACGTACGGATAGGTACCGTGGTCGATATCCAGCAGAGTCCCCTGCGCGCCTTCGAACATCACGAAGTCGCCGCGCTTACGCGCCTGGTCCAGCAGATCGGAAACATCCACCACCATCGCCGTCAGAATATCGGCAATCGCCATGACATCATCCAGCACTTTCTGATAGTCAACCGCTTCCGCTTTGTAGAAATTCACCAGCTGGAAGTTGTGATATTCCATCACTTCTTTCAGTTTGACGGCGAAGGTTGCTTTATCAAACAGGTCACCAACGCGCAGACCGCGGCGTGCGACTTTATCTTCGTAAGCAGGGCCGATGCCGCGACCGGTGGTACCGATAGCTTTCGCACCGCGTGCTTTTTCACGCGCAACGTCCAGCGCGACATGATAATCGAGGATAAGCGGGCAGGCTTCGGACAGCAGCAGACGCTCACGAACAGGGATACCACGGTCTTCCAGACCTTTCATCTCTTTCATCAGCGCAGCCGGAGACAGCACCACACCGTTACCGATGATGCTGGTGACATTTTCGCGCAGAATACCTGATGGAATAAGATGGAGGACGGTTTTTTCACCGTTGATTACGAGAGTATGGCCTGCGTTGTGGCCACCCTGGTAGCGCACAACATATTTAGCCCGTTCAGTCAGGAGATCGACGATCTTCCCTTTACCTTCGTCACCCCATTGGGTGCCCAGTACGACGACGTTGTTACCCATTTTTCAAAATCACCGTTTGCTTAAAAATGGATTCTACCATCGCTTTTTCAGAGTTACAGCACTTTTTGCACTCAATTCCAGGCAAGTCTGACCACTTTTTGATCAGGCCATCGATTTCGTCAACATGTAGTAGATGACAAACCCGGCAACCACAAGCCCCCCGCCAAAACGGCGTAATAAATTATCCGGCAGCTGGCTCATGGTCGCGACCATCCGCCGCCAGGCGCGCGGATAAAGCAGCGGCCCGAGCCCTTCGAGTACTAAAACCAGCGCCAGTGCCAGCCAGATTGTTGCGTTCATTATGGACCCTTAGAAAGAAAGCGCGTCGCCGCCCCAGACAGGCATCGGCGGCAGCGTAATGTGGTAACAGACCCCTGCGACATTGTCCGGTATTTCACGTTCATTATGAACGGGTGTCGCACAAAAAAACCTATAACTTATTGTGTTACAAGTTATTTATTAAACTTCGCCCATAAAAAAGGCGCCTTTCTCAAGGCGCCTTTTTACTCACGCGATAACTTACTTGCGAGCCGAATCTGGCGATTTCATATAGCGGAAGAAATCGCTGTCCGGGCTGAGAACCATCACATCCTGATTGCTCTGGAAGCTATTCTCATAGGCGCGCAGGCTACGGATAAAGGCATAGAAGCCCGGATCCTGGCTAAACGCATCGGCAAACAGCTTCGCCGCATCCGCATCACCTTCACCGCGCATGATACGGCCCTGACGTTCCGCTTCAGCCAGCGTCCTGGTGACTTCATAGTCCGCCGCTGCGCGCAGCTTCTCAGCCTCTTCCTGACCCTGTGAACGATGGCGACGCGCAACCGCTTCACGCTCGGCGCGCATACGGTTGTAAATCGCTTCGGACACTTCAGCCGGCAGGTTGATCTGCTTGATGCGTACGTCGACAACTTCAATACCCAGCGCCGCCATACTGTTCGGGTTAATAACCGGCACCTTACCGTTGGTTTCCGCCGATACGCGCTCCGCCGCTTTAGCGATAGCATCGTCGGCCGCCGGCGTACTGACTTCGTCTTCTGTGCCCGCTGAACCGGAGTTCAACGCGTCACGTACTTCCAGCGTCAGACGACCGCGGGAGTCGGTGACGATATCTTTGACGTCCAGGCGACCAATTTCGGAACGCAGACGGTCAGAGAACTTACGCTTCAGCAGCACTTCGGCCTGGGAGACGTCGCCGCCGCCGGTTGCCAGATAGTAGCGGCTGAAATCGCTGATACGCCATTTGATGTAGGAGTCAACGATCAGGTCTTTCTTCTCTTTGGTGACAAAGCGATCGGCCTGGTTGTCCATGGTCTGAATACGCGCATCCAGCATTTTCACTGATTCAATAAACGGGATCTTAAAGTGCAGACCCGGCGAATAGACCAGCGGTTTGTTTTCACTATCGCGGAGAACTTTACCAAAGCGCAGCGTAATCCCACGCTCGCCTTCTTTGACGACAAAAATCGACATGTAAAGCACTACCAGCACGATGACAATTATCGCAATAACAGATTTACGCATCGTTATTCCCCCTGACGCTGGTAGTCGTTACGCTGCGCGTTAGCGCGGCGTTGGTCCATAATACTGCCGTCCGTGGTGGTCGGCGTGGTGCTGGCACTGCTTGAGCTGGATGCAGGCGGCAGACGCAGCAGATCGCTCGCGCTACTGCTACCGCTCTTTGCCGCCGGGGCACCGGCGCCTTTCAGCATCTGGTCCAGAGGCAGAACCATCAGGTTGCCGCCTTTATCGTTCACCAGCACTTTGCGGGTATGGCTCAACACTTTTTCCATGCTTTCGATATACAGACGTTCGCGGGTGATTTCCGGCGCGGCTTTATACTCCGGCAGGATCTTCGCAAAGCGCGCAACTTCACCCTGTGCTTCGAGAACGGTCTGAGTTTTGTACGCGCGCGCCTCTTCAAGGATACGCTGCGCCTGACCATTGGCTCGCGGCTGAACTTCGTTGGTGTAAGCTTCGGCTTCACGGATGTATTGCTGCTCGTTCTCACGCGCCGCAATCGCATCATCAAATGCTGCCTTCACTTCTTCCGGCGGACGCGCCGTCTGGAAGTTGACGTCCAGCAGGGTGATCCCCATGTTGTACGGACGAATCGTCTCTTCCAGCTCACGTTGGGTATCGCTACGAATAACGGTACGACCTTCGGTCAGGATGCGGTCCATCGTGTACTTGCCAATCACGCCGCGCAGGGCGCTGTCGGTCGCCTGACGCAGACTATCGTCCGCGCTGGCCACGCTAAACAGGTAGCGCTCAGGATCGGTCACTCGATACTGGACGTTCATCTCAACGCGCACGACGTTTTCATCAGACGTCAGCATGACGCCAGAAGCCGCCAGTTCACGTACCGACTCAACGTTTACCGCCTGAACGTTATCGATAAAGGTTGGCTTCCAGTTAAGACCTGGCTCAACCAGATGGCTGAATTTACCAAAGCGAGTGACCACACCACGTTCAGCTTCCTTGATGGTATAGAAACCGCTGGCAGCCCAGATAATAACCGCGGCAGCCGCCACGATGCCGACAATGCGTCCACCCATCGGGCCACGCGGTCCCTGAGAGCTGCTACCGCTCCCCTGGCCCCCTTTACCGCCGCCGAGACCGCCAAGTTTTTTACTTAACTTGCGGAAGATATCATCCAGATCGGGCGGCCCCTGCTCGCGACCGCCTTTATTGCCATTTCCCTCAGAGTTGCCGCCAGGTTTGCTGCTCCCCCACGGGTCGCGGTCCTGTCCGTTATTACCGGGCTGATTCCACGCCATGTATATGCTCCATATTTGTTTTTGATATCCCCACAGGGGTTAATATCTTCAGGCAAGCTGCAAGGTCAAATCACGTAATCAACCAGCGCTGGCTCTTGTTTACAGAGGCGACGCCAGTCAACGATCGGCATGCGCACCTGCAGACCCACGCTGCCGTCATCCTCCAGCCACTCTTTTTCTATCGCCTGAAGCTGATAGAACCGACTTCTCAGCCGCCCTTCCCGTGGCGGTAGACGCAGCGTGTGCTGCGCTACTTCACCGGAAAGCCGTTCCGTCAAAGCCTGAAAAAGCAGCGGTACGCCAACCCCGGTCTGGGCGGAGAGCCAGACCCGAATCGGTTTATTCTCTTCATCTCTGTCGATACGCGGTTCAAAATCATCCAGCATGTCGATTTTGTTCATTACCAGCAGCGTCGGGATCTCATCGGCCTCAATTTCCGCCAGTACCGTATTGACGGCATCAATGTTTTCCTGCACCCGGACATCGGCGGCATCAATCACATGCAGCAGCAGCGTCGCCTGACGCGTCTCCTGTAAAGTGGCCTTAAACGCCGCGACCAGGTCGTGCGGCAGATGGCGAATAAAGCCAACGGTATCCGCAAGTACGGTCTCGCCGACATCGGTAACATCAATGCGGCGCAGCGTCGGATCCAGCGTCGCGAACAGCTGGTTCGCAGCGTAGACCTCGGCTTCCGTTATCTGGTTGAACAGCGTTGATTTTCCGGCGTTGGTGTAGCCCACCAGCGAGACGGTTGGAATATCGGCTTTGGCTCGTGACCGCCGTCCTTGCTCACGCTGTTTTGACACTTTCTCCAGCCGCGACAGGATCTGCATGATCCGGTTGCGCAGGAGTCGACGGTCAGTTTCGAGCTGGGTTTCACCCGGGCCGCGCAAACCAATTCCGCCTTTCTGTCTTTCAAGGTGGGTCCAGCCGCGAACCAGGCGCGTAGCCATATGGCGCAGCTGTGCCAGCTCAACCTGCAATTTCCCTTCATGGGTACGCGCGCGCTGGGCAAAAATATCCAGAATAAGACCGGTGCGATCGATAACCCGGCATTCGCATAAGCGTTCCAGGTTTCGTTCCTGAGCCGGGCTCAGGGCATGATCGAACAGCACGACTGACGCGCCGGTCGCTTTTACGGCTTCCGCAATTTCGACAGCCTTACCTTCACCAACAAAATATTTTGGATGCGGTGCTTTACGGCTACCGGTAATCACCTGCATTGCTTCGACACCGGCAGAGGAGACCAGGGATTCAAACTCCTGAAGGTCTTCCATATCTTTGTCTTGCGAAAAATAGATGTGTACCAGCACCGCCTGCTCACCGGCATCATAACGGTCAAACAAGCGTAAACCCCTTATAAAATACCAGCGGGGAACACAGTTACCCGTTGTCTTTCAGGCCGCATGGACGTTGGCTTTCTTGCCCGACTCTGGCCGGGCCGCCACACGCGTCGTTCAAATCTGCCCGTGGCAAATTTGTTATTCACCCCAGTCATTTACTTACGCAAATGGCTGGGGAGTCACTACGCGCCGCCTTTCTGCAACCTGAAACGCATCGAATGAACTTGGCTCCCCGGCATGGAAAAACAGCATCAACCTTATTCGGTGTCTTCGCTGTCTTGCTGCGGCGCAGATGAACCCTGCGCGCTACCACCGTGGTGATAGTTATTTGTACCGCCGCCAGCATTATTGCTGTGGTGAGACACCGGGCGAGACGGGACAACAGTAGAAATTGCGTGCTTGTAGACCATCTGGCTGACCGTGTTTTTCAACAGGATCACGAACTGATCGAAAGACTCAATTTGCCCTTGCAGCTTAATACCATTCACCAAATAAATAGAAACCGGAACGCGTTCCCGACGCAAAGCGTTCAGGAACGGATCTTGTAAAGATTGCCCCTTAGCCATTCTCTCTTTTCCTTATATGTATGCTTGTTTTGTACTCAGAACCTGACGATTCTTAAAAAAAATTACGCACGATACCGTTTGATTGTACACGTTCAGTCCTGGCTCGCACCAACTACCTGTAATACTTTGTTGAGCGCCTGTTCAGGATGTTCACTCTCTAACCAGTAAATATCTTCCCAGCCGCGTAACCAGGTCATCTGACGTTTTGCTAACTGTCTCGTGGCGCAAACACCTCGATAAACCATTTCATCATACGGGATCTCGCCATCAAGATATGACCACATCTGGCGGTATCCGACACAACGAATGGAAGGCATATCCGTATGCAAATCTCCGCGGGCAAAAAGCGCCCGTACTTCTGCTTCAAAACCCGAAGCCAACATCTGATGAAAACGCTGTTCTATGCGTTGATGGAGCAGTTCACGGCTCGCCGGGGCGATGGCGAACTGATGCACCTGGTACGGCAGAGCGTCTCCTGACGTTTGCGTCAGTTCCGTTAAAGTTTTACCCGAAATGAAAAAAACTTCCAGTGCCCGGGAAAGTCTTTGCGGATCATTTGGATGAATACGCGCGGCGGCAACGGGATCGATCTCCTGTAGCTGCCGGTGCAACGCGTGCCACCCCTGCTCTGCTGCCTGCTGCTCAATTTTAGCCCTGACCTGCGGATCCGCCGACGGTAACGGCGACAACCCTTCCAGCAACGCTTTGAAATACAACATTGTTCCGCCAACCAGCAGCGGAATGCGCCCGGCTGCGACGATCTCCGCCATTTCAGCCAGCGCATCGCGGCGAAAATCCGCCGCGGAATAAGCCTCTGCCGGATCGCGAATGTCCAGCAGCCGATGCGGCGCAGCGCTCAGCTCCGCGGCATCTGGCTTGGCAGTGCCAATATCCATTCCTCGATAGATAAGGGCGGAATCAACACTAATCAACTCTACCGGTAAAATTTTACGCAACGCAATCGCTAAGGCGGTTTTACCGGAGGCCGTCGGGCCCATTAAAAATATTGCCTTAGGCAGGCTCGCCGTGGTGGTATCACTCATCTTTCAGGGCAGTCATCGCCGAATGTAAATCAACAGGTTGTAACAGACCACCCGGCGGCGCTTTTACCAGCTGCGGGCACAAACGTTCAACGTCGGCCAGCACGGTAATCGCCTGCGCCATATTCCACTGCGCATGTTCGCTCGCCAGATTACGCGCGATCCACTGCGCGATGTTGCCGACGTCGAATGCCTTTTGCTGCGCCAGGTAGCCTATCAGTTCAGGAATCAAGATTTGTAAATTTTGTTGTCTTAAGGGTAAAGGCACGGCGCGAACCGTCAAATGTTGCGCGTCAGACTGCAGATCGATACCCAGCGCCGCCAGCGCCGACTGCGCTTTATCCAGCGCCGCTTTCTCCGCGGCGGACGCTTTCAGCCGCAGTGGGATCAGCAGCGGCTGAGCGCACACCTCTTCAACCTCCGGCGTCAGCTGCGCCTGCCGCAGCCAGCGTTCGGCGACCGGCAGCGACAGCAGCGCCAGCTTGCCGTCTCGCTCCAGCAGCGCACAATCCCCCGCCACGATAGTCAGTACGCGGCCAAAGCTTTGACTGTGGCCGGATAGCCCGTCCGCGGCAGGCGCTGGCACGCTGCTTTTGCGTTCCACCGCCGGTGTTTCCAGCAGCTGGCGATAGAGCGCCCCCTGCTGTTTCTGATAGCCGGGCTGCGCATTCGGCCAGCTGGCGGTGCCCGCAGCAGCGGCTCCCGACGACGGGCGCGGCGTCTCGCTGCCATAGCGCGGCGCCGCGGGCTCGCGAGCCGCCGCCGGTCGGGCAAAGTGGTTCCCCCCCGCCGCCACCCGGTTTTCCGGGACCGTCGGGCGCAGCGGCTCGGCTTCATGTTCTTCCGCCAGCGGGACGTTAAGCTGCTGCTGGAGCACGCTCAATACGCCCTGATAGATAAAGTCATGCACCAGACGCGACTGGTGGAAACGAACTTCATGCTTCGCCGGGTGGACGTTAACATCCACCTGGTGCGGGTCGATCGCCAGGTAAAGCACAAATGCCGGCTGCTGGTCGGCCCCCAGCTTATCTTCGCAGGCCTGACGAATCGCATGATTGATTAAACGATCGCGCATCATGCGGCCATTGACGTAGCAATACTGAATTTCCGCCAGCGTCGGGTTGGTATGTAAAGGATCGGCCACCCAGCCGCGCAGGGTCAGATCGCCATGCTGCCACTCGATCGCCAGGGCATGTTCGAGAAACGACATACCGCAGATCGCGCCCAGCCGCCGTTCGCGCTGGCCGCCCTCAGGCACCGCACGATACTGGCGCACCGCTTTGCCGTTATGGCTGAGGTTAATGGTGACGTCGAAACGCGCCAGCGCAATGCGTCTGACGATTTCATCGATGTGGCCAAACTCGGTCTTTTCGGTGCGCATGAACTTGCGCCGCGCCGGCGTGTTGTAAAACAGATCCAGCACTTCCAGCGTGGTTCCCACCGGATGCGCCGCGGGTTTGACGGTCACCGCCTGATCGCGCCCTTCGGCGTAGGCCTGCCAGGCCTCCTGCTGCTCCGCGGTACGGGAGGTCAGCGTCAGCCGGGCGACCGAGCTGATACTGGCCAGCGCTTCACCGCGAAAACCGAGGCTGATAATCGCTTCCAGATCGTCAAGCGTGGCAATTTTACTGGTGGCATGACGGGCCAGCGCCAGTGCCAGCTCGTCCTTTTTGATCCCGCAGCCGTTATCGCGAATGCGGATAAGCTTTGCGCCGCCGCGCTCGATATCAATATCAATTCGCGTCGCGCCAGCATCGAGACTGTTTTCTACCAGCTCCTTCACCACCGACGCCGGACGTTCCACCACCTCACCTGCGGCAATCTGGTTGGCGAGCTGCGGCGGTAGAACCTGAATCGGCATGACTGACTCCTTAATTAATCAACGTCCTGCCAGGCGAAGTGGCGCTGGCGGTCTGGGCTGTCTCTCCGCGCGGTGCCGACTGAAGCGGATGTTGCGTAAAGTAGTTACGCAGACCGTTATAAATAGCTTCGGCAATCTGCTGCTGGTAATTGTCGCTCCCCAACAGACGCTCTTCCCCGGTATTGCTGATAAAGCCGGTTTCCACCAGGATCGACGGGATATCCGGCGAGCGCAATACGCCAAGGCTGGCATGCTCAGGACGCCGTTTATGCAGATCGCCCACCCGCTGCAGCTGGCTTAAGACATCCGTTGCCACATCATAGCCAACGCGCTGAGAATGCCCGAACTGTAAATCCAGCACCGCCTGGCTGAGGTAGGGATCGGACTGGCTGTTCGCCAGCACATCGCCCGCCCCGCCGAGCAGTTCAGACTGCTTCTCATGCTGTTCGAGCCAGCCGGCCATCTCGCTGTTCGCGCGACGGTTGGATAGCACCCATACCGACGCGCCGGTGGCATCGCGATTCGGTGCCGCATCGGCATGAATAGATACCAGGAAGTTAGCGTTTTGCTTACGCGCCACGTCCGAACGCCCCATCACCGAAATAAAGTAATCCCCATCGCGGGTCAACACCGGCCTGAATAGCGGATCGGCATTTAACAGCGCGCGCAGTTTGCGGGCGATGGCAATGGTGACATTCTTCTCTTTGGTACCGTTCGGTCCAATCGCGCCAGGATCCTGCCCACCGTGACCGGCATCGATGGCGATAATCACCTTATCATCCGACGCCACCGCGCGACTCACCGGGCGCGCTGTGCCCTGGCTGCTGGTCATCGCCGTTTGTCGTTCGCTACCGGACGATTTGAACGGATTGCGCGCGGGTTCAGCCGGACGTAATGGCTGCACCGGCGTTTCAACCCGTTTAGCCACCACCGGCGGCGGCGGTGGTGGCGGAGGCGGCGCATCGGCATTAATCGTGAAAACTACGGTGTAGTTTGAGCCGTTTTGCTGCTTCACCGCGCGCGTTTTACCATCTTCCGTCAGATCCACCAGCAGGCGCAGAGTCTGGGTATCCTGCGGCGTTCCCGCGCGAATACTTTTCACCAGATTGTTGCCGCTAAACAGCAGCGGCAGCCCCTGTAGCACACCGCTCTGCTTAATATCCAGCGCCACGGTACGCTTGCCCTGCGGACTGAACGAGTATTCGGGATCGCCGATAAAGCTAATCGTAATACGGGCCTGCTGATCTCCATTGGCAACCTGGATATCGGATAAACTTGCCGCTGTGGCCTGAATGCTCAACAGCATCAGCGTCGCGGCCAGCCAACTGGTTATGCGATAGATCATCCCGTTATCCTTCAGGCTAAACGCGTCAATAAAGACTCACCCAATGCAGAGACCGCCGTTACGCGCGCCTCACGCCCTTGTGCCTGATACGCAAGATGGATTTCGACATCCGGCTCAGGCAAGACACCCGCACCTTGTTGTGGCCACTCCACCAGGCAGATGGCGTCGTTAGCAAAATAATCACGGATCCCCATAAATTCGAGCTCTTCAGGGTCCGCCAGACGATACAGGTCAAAGTGGTACACCATCAGATTGTCGAGCGTGTAGGGCTCCACCAGCGTATAGGTCGGGCTTTTGACATTCCCGCGATGGCCGAGCGCGTGCAAAAAGCCGCGGCTGAAGGTCGTTTTACCCGCCCCTAAATCGCCATACAGATAGATAACCGTCGCGCCAGTACAGGCCTGCGCAATACGGTCACCAAGGTCTAAAGTTGCCTGCTCATCGGCTAAAGGAATCACTCGGTTAATCATGGTTCAGGTCAATCACATCCGGGTTAACAACACGCCTGAGCGTGGAAAAGAGATCGGTCGCCAGCATCCCGCGGCTGCCATAACGGGCAGCCAGGCGATCAGCGGCTTCACCATGCGCCACACAGCCGGCGCAGGCAGCATCATACGGCGTCAGCCGTTGTCCTGACAGCGCGGCGATAATACCGGTCAGCACATCGCCCATTCCGCCGCTGGCCATCCCGGCATTGCCGGCATCGATAATACCCATCTCGCCTGCTTCGCTGGCCACTACCGTGCCCGCGCCTTTCAGCACGACCACACCTCCGTACCGTTTTACCAGACGTTGCGCAGAAAGTAAGCGATCGCTTTCAATTTCTGCTACGTTGCAGTTCAACATACGGGCGGCTTCACCGGGGTGCGGCGTCAGCACACGATTGTGACGTTTATCGGGATTGATTGCCAGCAGGTTCAACGCATCCGCATCCCATACCATCGGCTTGCGACAATCCCGTACCTGGCGCAGCGCCTGGGCTCCCCATTCGCGTTGTCCAAGGCCGGGGCCAATCGCCACCACATCGGCCCATTGCAGACTGTCATCAACACTCTGCGTCGTCAGCTCGTGGACCATTAATTCAGGTCTGGCGGCGACAACAGGGGCAATGTTTTCTCTGTGAGTGAGCACTCGCACCAAACCCGCGCCTGCGCGTAATGCCGCTTCGCCAGCCATGCGGATGGCGCCGGCGGTACCGCGATCGCCGCCGATAATCACCAGCTTACCGTGATCGCCCTTATGCGATGTCGGACGCCTGGGAGGGAGCCAGTCGGCCAGCTGTGACGCATCGAAACGCCGTAGCGGCACCGTCTGCGCGGCCAGCCAGTTTTCGAGTCCCAGCGCGTGGTAGTACAGGCGGCCAACCACATCCCGGGCTTTACCCGTCAGCAGCCCGGGCTTGAGGCCGATAAAGGTGATTGTGCAGGCCGCATCTATCACCGCGCCGGGGGTGCTACCGGTTTGCGCATTGAGTCCCGAGGGGATATCCAGCGCCAAAACCGGCGCAGGATGCGCATTCGCACGCTGGATTAAGGTCGCGATATTTTCCCGTGGAGCGCTATGCAGCCCGGTGCCAAGCAGCCCGTCGATAATCAGAGAGATATCCTGTGGCCAGGGAATATCCGCGGCGTGAATGGTGCCACCGGCGCTCAGCCACGCATCACGCGCGGCGCGGGCTTCTTCCGGCAGCGGTTTTTCGCTCTCAAGGGCCAGCAGCGTGACGGCGATGCCGTCGGCCTGCGCCAGGCGTGCCACCACGTAGCCGTCACCACCGTTATTGCCATGACCGCAGAGGATAAGCCAGTGCCGGCTGGCAGGATAGTCGGCTCGCGCCCGCTGAAAAGCCGCTTCCCCGGCCCGCATCATCAGCTCAAACAGCGTCAGGCCCAGACTGTCCGCCGCCGCTTTTTCCGCGCACCGCAGCGCATCCGCCGGCCAGATGAAGTGTGGTATACTTACAGGGTTTTTCGTCATTGTATGGTCCATCATGTCTCAGCCCCTCGATCTCAATAAGTTAGCGCAGCAAATCAAGCAATGGGGCACTGAACTGGGGTTCCAGCAGGTCGGGATTACCGATACCGATCTCAGCGCCAGCGAACCTAAACTGCAGGCATGGCTGGATAAACAATACCACGGCGAGATGGAATGGATGGCGCGTCACGGCATGATGCGCGCCCGTCCCCATGAGCTCCAGCCCGGTACGTTACGCGTGATCAGCGTGCGGATGAACTATCTCCCCGCCAACGCCGCTTTTGCCCGCACCCTGAAAGATCCCTCGCTGGGTTACGTCAGCCGGTATGCCCTCGGGCGTGATTATCATAAGCTGTTGCGTAACCGCCTGAAAAAACTTGGAGAGCTGATTCAGGAACAGTGTACTTCGCTCAATTTTAGACCGTTTGTCGATTCCGCGCCCATTCTGGAGCGCCCTTTGGCGGAAAAAGCGGGGCTTGGCTGGACCGGCAAGCACTCGCTGATTCTTAACCGCGATGCCGGATCGTTCTTTTTTCTCGGCGAACTGCTCGTTGATATTCCGCTGCCCATCGACAGCCCGGTGACGGAAGAGTGCGGCCGTTGCGTGGCCTGCATGACTATCTGCCCCACCGGCGCGATTGTCGAACCCTATACCGTTGATGCCCGCCGCTGTATCTCTTATCTGACCATTGAGCTGGAAGGGGCCATTCCCGAGGAGCTTCGCCCGCTTATCGGTAACCGCATCTACGGCTGCGATGACTGCCAGCTGATTTGCCCGTGGAACCGCTTCTCGCAGTTAACCGACGAAGCGGATTTCAGCCCACGCCAGGCGCTACATGCGCCGCCGCTGATAGAACTGTTTGCCTGGAGCGAGGCGCATTTTCTGAAGGTGACGGAGGGTTCTGCCATCCGCCGGATTGGCCATCTGCGCTGGCTACGCAATATTGCCGTCGCATTGGGCAATGCGGCCTGGGATGAGGCGCACCTTACCGCGCTGGAAAGTCGCCGAGGTGAGCACCCACTACTCGATGAACACATTGAGTGGGCGGTGGCGCAACAAATTGACAAACGCAATGCCAACGTCGTTGAAGTGCAACTGCCGAAGAAACAGCGTCTGGTCCGGGTGATTGAGAAAGGGTTGCCGAGAGATGCCTGATTCATTCACAGGCTGTGAATAAAAACAAAAACACATTGCGTTTCAACACGCAGACGTTCGTCAAGTGATCGCATTAACACTTTGGAATGAAATTTTATTATTAAATATCAAATAGATATATTTATATCATTCAAAAACTGAAGTTTTTCGACGTCAGACGGCGAGAGTTTAACCTGTGGATAACTCTGTTTACAGTATTTTTCTTTCGACAGTGGAAAGCATCCCCTGTGCGACTTTGCACTGTGGATAAACTCAATTCGTGGAGAGATGCGGATGCTGGAAATAAACGGGCTGTTTGTCTCTAACCTTTTGATTTCATGATATTTTTTGAAATACGGACGGCAGAGAGGTAAGGATTATGGACTAGCTTCACGCGGATAGCAAGCCTTACGCCAGAAAAATTTCCCTCCAGGCGGATACCCCGCGCGACAGGCCCCACCGCAGCAGCAAATCCAGAAGCGACGGATGCAGTCCCTGTCGTCGATAGAAAACCCGCTTAATTGTTCAAAAAATAAACTTGCAATATTCGTTTTCCTCCACCTATATTGTATCCACTGGATACAATATAGGGAATGCACAATGCCGTCACCGCAACTCAACAACGACATCGGTTACCAGCTACAGCTCGCGACGTTGACGTCCAATCACGAGGCAAGGCAGGAGCTGGTCGATCTACAACTGACCCCCGCTCGCGTCACCGCCCTGGTCCATATTCGCGAACAACCAGGCTGCGATCAGACTGAGCTAGGCCAGCGGCTGCTCGTTAATCGCGCGGCAGGGATGAAGATAGCAAACGCACTCGCTGAAGCCGGTCTGATCGAGCGCAGTGAAGGGCGCGATCGTCGCAGCCGCGGCCTGACTCTGACGCCGCACGGAAAACAGGTGCTCACCGATGCCACCCACCGGCTTGCGCGAGCCAGCGATCGAACCTGTCAAGGTTTGACCGCAGAGGAGCGTGAGCAACTGCTGCACCTGCTCCAGAAACTCAATGCCTCAAGACCGTCGGAGGTGGCTCAATCCCCGGAGACTGAGGATGTATCCACCCCCCTTCCCAGCTTGCCGTAACAGGAGAGAACGCTATGAACGAGAAAGATGTCGTGTCGGTCCGTATCGAAGATCGTATCGCCTGGGTCGATTTCGCCCGCCCCGACAAGCGCAATGCCATGAGTCCAACGCTCAACCGCCGCATGATGGAAGTACTTGATGAAATTGAATTCGACGATCGGATCGGGGTGCTTGTACTCGGTGGTGAGGGGTCGGCCTGGTCTGCGGGAATGGATCTGAAGGAGTACTTCAGGGAAACCGAAGCTCAGGGGCTGCGCGGCACCCGGCAGTCCCAGCGTGAGTCCTACGGCTGGTTCCGCCGTCTGCGTTGGTTTCAGAAACCGACCATCGCGATGGTTAACGGCTGGTGCTTCGGCGGCGGCTTTGGTCCCCTGTTCGCATGCGACCTTGCCATCGCGGCCGATGAAGCCCAGTTCGGCTTATCGGAAATCAACTGGGGAATTTTGCCCGGCGGTGGCGTCACCAAAGTCGCGGTAGAACTGCTCCCGTTTCGCGACGCGATGTGGTTGACCCTCACAGGAGAACGAATCGACGGCAGGAAGGCGGCCGAATGGCGATTGGTCAATGAAAGCGTACCGCTGGAACAGCTGAAGGAACGTACCCGCGAGGTTGCCGAACTGCTGTTGAAGAAAAACCCTATCACACTCAAGTACGCCAAGGATGCGGTACGCCGCGTCGGCGCCATGACCTACGACGAGGCGGAAGACTACCTGGTTCGCCTGCAGGAAGCGGCCAACAGCTTCGACCCTGATGGCCGCAAGGAAGGTATTCGCCAGTTCATTGATGAGAAGAGTTACAAGCCGGGGCTCGGCGGCTACGACGTGAGCAGAAACAAACCGGGGTAATACCGTCTACCGCAGGTGTCCAGAAACCTGCGGGTGCAGAAGCCTGGCGACGCGTCGCCAGCCCATGCCTGTGGTTCAATAATGAGGATCTCAGCACCATGTTTCTACCCGATGATTCAATTTCGCTACATGCGCGCCTCTCCCCGACCCGGTTGGCAGCGCGCGATCTAAGCACTGGACAAACATGGACCTATGCTGACCTCAATGGCCTCACCGATCTGCTGGCAGCACAACTACGTGAACGGGGTTGCCAGCCCGGCGATCGGGTGGCGGTTCTGGCGCGGAATTCCGTTTCACTGGTCGCCCTCCACTTTGCCTGTTCGCGTGTCGGGGCCATCTATGCCCCGCTGAACTGGCGACTCAACGATAGCGAACTCCAGTCGCTGATAGCGCTTGCTGAACCCCGGCTGCTGCTGGGTGACGACATGGCTGCACGCTTTCCCGCCGCCATTGCGCTGGACAGTTTCGTGCGCGAAGCCAGCTTACGAGCGCCCTTAGCGCAGGGCTTTGCGTCCGGGCCCGATCGCCTCAGCGTGCTGCTGTTTACTTCCGGGACTTCAGGCCAGCCTAAGGGCGTAATGCTGACCGAAGACAATCTACGGCAGAGCGCGATCAATTTCAGCGCCTGTACCCGGGTAGGGCCCGATAGCTGCTTTTTATGCGATGCCCCAATGTTCCACGTCATTGGCCTGGTCATCAATATCCGATCCGCGCTTATGCATGGCGGTTCCATCCTTGTGTCAAATGGATTCGAGCCGGAACGGACCCTGAACTGGCTGTCGGACCCGCAGCTTGCTGTCAGTCATTATGTTGGCGTCCCACAAATGATGGAGGCATTCCGCAGCCAGCCCCAGTTCGACCCGGCCCCATTACGCCGCCTGACGGCTGTGGTGACCGGTGGCGCCCCCCACCCGGTCAACAGCCTCGTCGCCTGGCTGGACGACGGCGTAGCAATGGTACCCGGCTTTGGCATGAGTGAAGCCGGAACGGTATTCGGCATGTCGGTCGAGAAAGAGGTCATTCGCACCCGCCCTGGCTCCGTCGGCTTGCCAGGACCGACTGTTCAGACGCGTATTGTCGACATTGACGGGCATGACTGCCCGCCCGGAACGCCCGGCGAATTATGGCTACGCGGTCCTAATCTTTTTTCCGGTTACTGGCGGGATGCGCAAGCCACCGACAGGGCGTTTGATGCCCATGGCTGGTTTGCCACTGGCGACGTTGTTCTGTGCGATGAAGAGGGCTTTTTCTGGATTGTCGATCGCAAGAAGGACATGTACATCTCCGGCGGAGAAAACGTCTACCCGGCCGAAATCGAGAGGGTACTGGCACAATACCCGGCTATCGCCCAATGCGCGGTCGTCGGCGTACCCGATCCCCAGTGGGGAGAGGCCGGGTATCTGGCGGTCGTTGCCGCACAGCCCGAATTACGGGAAGACGAGGTGCGAGCGTTTCTGAGCGCACGTCTGGCCCGCTACAAGATCCCCCGATATATCCAGATCGTAGCCGAACTCCCGCGCACGGCGACCGGAAAACTGCAGAGAGCGCGGCTCAGAGAATTGTTCCGCAACGCGGAACATTGACGCCGACACCAGATCGGCCACCACGCCTCAGGAGGATTCTGTCATGCAACAAGCAGCCTGCCGCCGCTCAATACGGTCCATGATACCTCACCCGCATGTCTGGTTACCGTCAGCGCTGGCGCCCTGCCCGGCGCTTGCCCAGGACGTCCCGCAGTCCGTCTCCATGCCGACGGGTATCAACACAGGAGGGACCAGTTTTCTGGATGGCTTCACCCGCACTACGCCTGGCTGGGGAATGGCCCTTTACCTGCGGCATACCCATGCGAATGCGATCAAAGACCGCGATGGCAAAGACTCTCCCGCGTTTCGCGATCCCCGGATCGACGTCACGGCAGGTCAGGTCCAGTTCATCTACGCCAGCGATCGCAAAATCTTCGGCGGAGTGCTCGGTCTGAATATGATCGGCACCCTGGTGAATCTGGACAGTTCATTTGCCCATGACAGTCCGGCGAAGCTCAGCGATAACGGTTTCGGGGTCGGAGACTTCACTTTCGGCCCTTACATTCAGATGTTACCGGTGATGCGCGACGGAAGGCCGGTGTTTTCACAGCGTTTCGAACTCAGCGCTATTGCACCGGTCGGTAGCTTCGATCGTAGCCGCAACCTCAACCAGAGTTCCGGACAGTGGTCGGCATCGGCAGTGTGGGCCATGACCGTACTGCCCACACCGGAGTGGGAACTGAGTACCCGTCTCAACTACATCTACAATTTCCGTACCAGCAAGGCCGCGAATGTACCGGAACTCAACGGATTTCGCTTTCACAACGGTCAGCGCGTGCAGGGAACGCGCCAGAGCGGGTTCTAGCTGGGGCCGGGGGCGTCGTGGAAGTGGAAGAGCGGTGATCTCCTTAACGTCAATCTGTATTTCCCGATAGAGGTCAAAAACGCCAGCGCGGGTAGCAGCCTGAACGTGCAGTACATTCATACCTTTTAAAAAATGGCGCTGCGATCGGCGCATACAGGTCAATCATACGATCCGTGGACAGAGGCTTCCCGTCTGGAAGGGTTACTGGCCACCTGTTTAAAACTGGAGCTATCAGCATGAATCAGCACGCCCTTACCATCGTTAATGTTGCCCGCTGGAACGGATGCCTTTTCAACGGCGAGTGGATTGCCTCAGCGTCCGGTACGCTGCAGGTGCAAGAGCCCGCTACCGGACAGCCTCTGCATGTTGTCGGACGCGCCGGGGCCGAAGAGGTCGCAACTGCCGTTATCGCGGCTCGCGCGGCGCAACGAGACTGGGCGGCCACACCGCCGCGTGAACGCGCGGCGGTCATGCTGCGTGCCGCCCAGGCCCTCGACGCCGAACGCGCAGAAATTGCCGCCTTAATTGCGCGGGAGACCGGCGGGGTTTTCGCCAAGGGTCAGCTGGAGGTTGCCGAAGCCATCGTCCAGTTCCAGAAAGCGGCCGCCATTCCGCTGCAACCATCAGGGGAGGTCCTACCGAGCCGATCGGGGCGGCTGAGTCTCGCGCGACGCCTGCCGCTTGGCGTGGTTGGCGTGATCTCACCTTTCAACTTCCCGCTGGTATTGGGTCTACGCTCCGTCGCGCCAGCGCTGGCGCTTGGCAACGCGGTGATTCTCAAACCGGACCCCCGCACCCCCTTCAGCGGCGGCGTCGCGATCGCCGCTGCGCTGGAGCAGGCCGGACTGCCCAAAGGGCTGCTGCATATGCTGCCCGGCGCAGCCGATGCCGGACAAGCGCTTGTGGAGGCCCCTGGGGTCCCGATGATTGCCTTTACCGGCTCAACGGCGGCAGGACGCAAGATCGGTGAACTCGCCGGTCGCCACCTGAAGAAGGTTTCGCTGGAGCTGGGGGGGAAAAATTCGCTGATCGTTCTTGATGATGCGGATATCGATCGCGCGGCATCAGCGGTGGCGTTTGGCGGATGGTTCCATCAAGGGCAGATCTGTATGGCTACCGGTCGCGTCCTTGTACAGCGCTCGCTGGCTGCTGAACTCACCCGCCGCCTGGTCGAAAAAGCCTGTCGATTATCCGTTGGCGATCCTGCGACAAGCCAGGCTGCGCTCGGCCCAGTCATCGATAAACGTCAGCTCGAACATGTGGTTGAGGTGGTTCGTGATTCTGTCGCGCAGGGGGCGGTGGTTGAGGCGGGCGGCACGTATGAAGGCTTATTTTACCTGCCAACGGTGTTGTCGGGAGTGGCTCCCGGCGTGCGGGCCTATCAGGAAGAGGTGTTTGGGCCTGTCGTCAGCGTTATCCCGTTTGATACCGATGAGGAAGCCATCGCGCTGGCCAACGACACTGAATATGGTCTGTCCGTCGGCATTCTTTCCGGCTCGGTCGGGCGTGCTCTGGCGCTGAGCGAACGTCTGAATACCGGCTTGCTGCATATCAACGACCAGACCGTTGTTGACGAAGTGGTTAACCCCTTCGGCGGCAGCGGTGCCTCCGGTAATGGTACCAGCGTCGGCGGGAGCTCGGATCTTGATCTCTATACCCACTGGCAATGGGTCACGATCCAGGACCAGATCCCACAATATCCGTTCTGACCTGAACCAGGAGACATGTTTATGCCTGACATCCTTGCTGCCGTCGCCCGCATGCCGGGCGGCGAACTGTCGCTGGAAACCCTCTCTATCGACGAGCCTCGCGCCAATGAGATCCTCGTACGAGTGGTGGCCACTGGCGTTTGTCATACCGATCTGGTTGCTCGCGATCGGCAATTACCGGTCCCCTTCCCGGTGGTCCTCGGTCATGAGGGCGCCGGCATTGTCGAGAAGACCGGCAGCGCGGTGAGCAAAGTCGCGCCCGGCGATCCGGTCGTCATGACCTTTGCTTCCTGCGGTCACTGCCCGAGTTGTCTGGATCATGCCACGGCCTATTGTCACCAGTTCTTTCCACGGAACTTCTTCGCCGTCCGCCCGGATGGCAGCACGACTCTGTCGGCCGCAGGCGAGAAGATACACGGAAATTTCTTTGGTCAATCTTCCTTCGCGACATTCGCCATCTGCGATGAGCGCAATATCGTCAAGGTCCCCGCCGATGTGCCGCTGGAACTCCTTGGTCCCCTGGCCTGTGGGATTCAGACGGGTGCCGGTTCAATCCTCAATGTATTGCGCCCTCAGGCCGGAGAACGCATTGCGGTGTTCGGCGTCGGTTCCGTCGGTTTAAGTGCGATTATGGCCTGTCGGCTGGTTGGCGCAGGCACAATCATCGCTGTAGACCGGCATGACAGCCGTCTCGCCTTAGCGAGGGAACTGGGGGCGACCCACACGATCAACGGCGGTGACAAGGATGCCGATGAAGAGATCCGCGCCATTACCGGCTACGGTGTGGATTATGCGCTGGATACCACCGGCAACGCGCTTGTCGTACGCCAGGCCGTCGAATCACTGGCTCCGCGTGGAGTCTGCGGCATTGTCGGCGCATCAAACCAGGAAGTCACCTTAGACCTGACCCGGCTGATGTCGGCAGGTCGCAGCGTGCGGGGCATCGTTGAGGGAGAAAGTACCCCGGACGTCCTTATCCCTCGCCTGATCGATCTTTACCGCCAGGGGCGTTTTCCGTTCGATAAGCTGGTGACGTTCTACCCGTTCGAACAGATCAATCAGGCTATCCACGATTCCGAACGAGGCGTAACGGTCAAGGCTATCGTTCGCATGCCATCCTGTTTCACGCAAGCGGTGCCGACGCATCGGTGTTGATGAGCTTAAAAATGGATGGTAAATATCACAGGAACAGGGGTTTTTAGTCGACGCAGCATGGATGAAAAAAGGCGTGATGCTCTGTTTCCAGTGGCTTATGGATCGTGTGGAATTTTATGGAAGTAAATCTGGAGCGGGAAACGAGACTCGAACTCGCGACCCCGACCTTGGCAAGGTCGTGCTC
>NZ_PIBO01000032.1:0-63927 GCF_002806725.1 Raoultella sp. T31 | reverse complement strand
GCTCGTCGGGCTCATAACCCGAAGGTCGTCGGTTCAAATCCGGCCCCCGCAACCACTTTCCCATTGAGTACTTTTTCAAATATACTGTGAGGACCTGGTCCTTCGTATCCGAATTTGAAAGAATTCTCCTGGAAGGTGTTCCAGATCGCAGTTGCGATCGCAGGGTTCAGTTATCTAAAACCCCGATTTATCGGGGTTTTTTGTTATCTGACTTCAGAATAACTGGGCTATACGCCCTTTTTTTATGTCTTGGGGGTGGGTTTGTCCACATTAGAGCAAAAATTAACAGAGATGCTCACGGCGCCGGTTGAGGCGCTTGGCTTTGAGCTGGTCGGCATCGAATTCATTCGCGGTCGCACATCCACACTGCGCATCTATATTGATAGTGATGATGGCATCAATGTTGATGATTGTGCTGATGTGAGCCACCAGGTCAGCGCTGTCATGGATGTCGAAGATCCCATCACCGTAGCTTACAACCTGGAAGTGTCTTCACCTGGTCTCGATCGCCCGATGTTTACCGCCGAACACTATGAGCGTTTTTCCGGTGAGGAAGTCGCGCTGGTATTGCGTATGGCGGTACAGAACCGTCGCAAATGGCAGGGCATTATCAAAGCGGTAGACGGTGAAATGATCACGGTAACCGTCGAAGGCAAAGATGAAGTGTTCGCGCTGAGTAACATCCAGAAGGCGAACCTGGTTCCCCACTTTTAACAGTCTGGATTGAGGTGAAAGGCCCCGATGAACAAAGAAATTTTGGCTGTTGTTGAAGCCGTTTCCAACGAAAAGGCGCTGCCGCGCGAAAAGATTTTCGAAGCGCTGGAAAGTGCTCTGGCAACGGCTACCAAGAAAAAATATGAACAAGAGATCGACGTTCGCGTAGAGATTGACCGTAAAAGCGGTGATTTCGACACTTTCCGTCGCTGGCTGGTCGTTGAAGAAGTGACCCAGCCGACGCGCGAAATTACGCTGGAAGCGGCGCGCTACGAAGACGAAAGCATGAATCCCGGTGACTACGTTGAGGACCAGATTGAATCTGTCACCTTCGACCGTATCACTACGCAGACCGCGAAACAGGTTATCGTACAGAAAGTGCGTGAAGCTGAACGCGCCATGGTTGTCGATCAGTTCCGCGAGCACGAAGGTGAAATCATCACCGGCGTGGTGAAGAAAGTAAACCGCGATAACATCACTCTCGATTTGGGCAGCAATGCTGAAGCCGTGATCCTGCGTGAAGATATGTTGCCGCGTGAGAACTTCCGTCCGGGTGACCGTATTCGCGGTGTCCTGTATGCGGTTCGTCCGGAAGCGCGCGGCGCTCAGCTGTTCGTGACCCGTTCTAAGCCGGAAATGCTGGTTGAACTGTTCCGTATTGAAGTACCGGAAATCGGCGAAGAAGTTCTCGAAATCAAAGCTGCCGCTCGCGATCCGGGCTCCCGTGCCAAGATTGCGGTGAAAACCAACGATAAGCGTATCGACCCGGTTGGCGCTTGCGTAGGTATGCGTGGCGCACGCGTTCAGGCGGTTTCGACCGAACTGGGCGGTGAGCGTATCGATATCGTCCTGTGGGATGATAACCCGGCTCAATTCGTGATTAACGCGATGGCACCGGCTGACGTCGCATCTATCGTGGTGGATGAAGATAAACACACCATGGATATCGCGGTTGAAGCGGGCAATCTGGCGCAGGCGATTGGCCGTAACGGTCAAAACGTCCGTCTGGCCTCACAGCTGAGCGGCTGGGAACTCAACGTAATGACCGTTGACGACCTGCAGGCGAAGCATCAGGCCGAAGCCCACGCGGCTATCGATACCTTCACCAAATATCTTGATATTGATGAAGATTTCGCCACGCTGTTGGTTGAAGAAGGCTTCGCGACGCTGGAAGAACTGGCCTATGTGCCGGTGAAAGAACTGCTGGAAATCGACGGTCTGGATGAAGCCACCGTTGAAGCACTTCGCGAGCGTGCGAAAAACGCGCTGACCACGCTGGCGCTGGCTCAGGAAGAAAGCCTGGGAGATACTAAACCTGCCGATGATTTATTAAATCTGGAAGGTTTAGAACGTTTGATGGCTTTCAAACTGGCTGCCCGTGGTGTTTGTACGCTGGAAGATCTCGCCGAGCAGGGCATTGATGATCTGGCTGATATCGAAGGGTTGACCGACGAAAAAGCCGGAGAGCTCATCATGGCCGCCCGTAATATTTGTTGGTTCGGCGACGAAGCGTAATAAACTGTAGCAGGAAGGAACAGCATGACAGATGTGACCATTAAAGCGCTGGCCTCAGAGATTCAGACCTCTGTGGATCGCCTGATACAGCAATTTGCTGATGCAGGGATTCGCAAATCGGCTGATGATTCTGTGACGGCGCAAGAGAAGCAAACCTTGTTGACGCACCTGAACCGCGAACACGGTTCGGCGCCCGACAAGCTGACGCTGCAGCGCAAAACGCGCAGCACGTTAAATATTCCAGGTACCGGTGGTAAAAGTAAATCGGTACAAATCGAAGTCCGCAAGAAGCGCACCTTTGTGAAACGCGACCCGCAAGAGGCAGAACGCCTTGCCGCGGAAGAGCAGGCGCAGCGTGAAGCGGAAGAGCAGGCCCACCGCGAGGCAGAAGAAGCTGCCAAGCGAGAGGCGCAATTAAAAGCTGAACGTGAGGCCGCAGAACAAGCTAAACGTGAAGTCGCTGAGAAAGCGAAACGTGAAGCTGCGGAAAAAGACAAAGTGAGCAATCAACAAACCGACGACATGACAAAAAGCGCCCAGGCTGAAAAGATCCGCCGTGAAAACGAAGCAGCAGAGCTGAAACGTAAAGCGGAAGAAGAAGCACGTCGCAAGCTTGAAGAAGAAGCGCGCCGCGTAGCGGACGAAGCACGCCGTATGGCTGCAGAAAACGAAAAGAACTGGACCGAAACGCCAGACGCTCCAGAAGAAACCAGCGATTATCACGTGACGACGTCTCAGCACGCTCGTCAGGCTGAAGATGATAACGATCGTGAAGTTGAAGGCGGTCGTGGCCGCGGTCGCAACAGCAAAGCTGCGCGTCCGAAGAAAGGCAACAAGCACGCCGAATCAAAAGCCGATCGTGAAGAAGCCCGTGCAGCCGTTCGTGGCGGCAAAGGCGGCAAGCGTAAAGGTTCTTCTCTGCAACAGGGCTTCCAGAAGCCTGTGCAGGCTGTAAACCGTGACGTTATCATCGGTGAAACCATCACCGTTGGCGAGCTGGCTAACAAGATGGCGGTCAAAGGCTCTCAGGTCATCAAAGCGATGATGAAGCTGGGCGCGATGGCGACCATCAACCAGGTCATCGACCAGGAAACCGCACAGCTGGTTGCCGAAGAGATGGGCCACAAAGTTATCCTGCGTCGTGAGAACGAACTGGAAGAAGCGGTAATGAGCGACCGTGATACCGGCGCTGCGGCAGAAGCCCGTGCACCGGTTGTGACCATCATGGGTCACGTTGACCACGGTAAAACGTCTCTGCTGGACTACATTCGTTCAACCAAAGTGGCATCCGGCGAAGCGGGTGGTATTACCCAGCACATCGGTGCCTATCACGTTGAAACTGAAAACGGGATGATCACCTTCCTGGATACCCCGGGCCACGCCGCGTTTACCTCAATGCGTGCTCGTGGTGCGCAGGCAACGGATATCGTTGTTCTGGTTGTCGCTGCCGACGATGGCGTGATGCCACAGACTATCGAAGCTATCCAGCACGCAAAAGCGGCTCAGGTGCCGGTAGTGGTTGCGGTCAACAAGATCGACAAACCTGAAGCGGACATGGATCGCGTTAAAAACGAACTGTCTCAGTACGGCGTAATGCCGGAAGAGTGGGGCGGCGAATCGCAGTTCATCCCTGTTTCTGCGAAAGCGGGTACCGGTATTGATGACCTGCTGAATGCTATCCTGCTGCAGGCTGAAGTTCTGGAGCTGAAAGCGGTACGTAACGGTATGGCCAGCGGCGCGGTTATCGAATCCTTCCTGGATAAAGGTCGTGGTCCGGTGGCAACCGTTCTGGTTCGCGAAGGGACTCTGCACAAGGGCGACATCGTACTGTGCGGCTTCGAATACGGTCGCGTTCGTGCGATGCGTAACGAACTGGGTCAGGAAGTTCTGGAAGCGGGTCCGTCCATTCCGGTGGAAATCCTCGGTCTGTCCGGTGTTCCGGCTGCGGGTGATGAAGTGACCGTCGTTCGTGACGAGAAGAAAGCGCGTGAAGTTGCGTTGTATCGTCAGGGCAAATTCCGTGAAGTTAAACTGGCGCGTCAGCAGAAATCTAAACTCGAGAACATGTTCGCTAACATGACTGAAGGCGAAGTTCACGAAGTGAACGTCGTACTGAAGGCGGACGTTCAGGGGTCTGTGGAAGCGATCTCCGACTCTTTACTGAAACTGTCTACCGACGAAGTCAAAGTGAAGATCATCGGTTCTGGCGTAGGTGGTATCACCGAAACCGACGCGACCCTGGCTGCGGCATCCAACGCCATCCTGGTGGGCTTCAACGTACGTGCCGATGCCTCTGCGCGTAAAGTGATTGAATCTGAAAGCCTGGATCTGCGCTACTACTCCGTCATCTATAACCTGATCGACGAAGTGAAAGCGGCGATGAGCGGTATGCTGTCTCCGGAACTGAAACAGCAGATCATTGGTCTGGCTGAAGTGCGTGATGTCTTTAAATCGCCGAAATTCGGCGCTATCGCGGGCTGTATGGTTACCGAAGGGACGATTAAACGTCATAACCCAATCCGCGTTCTGCGTGACAACGTGGTTATCTACGAAGGCGAGCTGGAGTCCCTGCGCCGCTTCAAAGATGACGTTAACGAAGTCCGTAACGGCATGGAATGTGGTATCGGCGTGAAGAACTACAACGACGTTCGCGTTGGCGATATGATCGAAGTGTTCGAAATCATCGAGATCCAGCGTACCATCGCGTAATCTTCGTTATGCCCGGTGGCACTGCGTTTACCGGGCCTACGTCCGGGTTGTAGGCCTGATAAGCGTAGCGCCATCAGGCTTCAAAGCGCCACCCGGCAATCATTCTAAAAAGGGGCTTATGGCCCCTTTTTTGTCTTTATCTGGAGAATTTATTATGGCGAAAGAATTTGGTCGCCCGCAGCGCGTGGCTCAGGAGATGCAAAAAGAGATTGCTATCATCCTGCAACGCGAAATTAAAGACCCGCGTCTGGGTATGATGACCACCGTTTCCGGCGTTGAAATGTCCCGCGATCTGGCTTATGCCAAAGTCTTCGTGACCTTTCTGAACGACAAAGACGAAGCCGCAGTTAAAGCCGGCATCAAAGCATTGCAGGAAGCATCCGGCTTTATCCGTTCCCTGCTGGGGAAAGCGATGCGGTTGCGTATCGTGCCGGAACTGACCTTCTTCTACGACAACTCACTGGTTGAAGGGATGCGTATGTCTAACCTGGTGACCAGCGTGGTGAAGCATGACGATGAGCGTCGTGTGAACCCGGACGACAGCAAGGAGGACTGATGAGTCGTCCTCGTCGTCGCGGTCGCGATGTGCATGGCGTGCTGTTGCTGGATAAACCTCAGGGCGCGTCCAGCAACGATGTACTGCAGAAAGTCAAACGTATCTATAACGCGAACCGCGCAGGGCATACCGGTGCGCTGGATCCGCTGGCAACCGGCATGCTGCCGATTTGTCTCGGCGAAGCCACCAAGTTTTCCCAGTATCTGCTGGATTCCGATAAGCGCTATCGTGTGATTGCGAAGCTTGGACAGCGTACCGACACCTCTGACGCCGACGGCCTGGTGGTGGAAGAACGTCCGCTGGCCTTCAGCGACGAACAGCTGGCGGCGGCGCTGGACAGTTTCCGTGGCGAAACCCAACAGGTACCGTCGATGTATTCGGCGCTGAAATACCAAGGGAAAAAGCTCTACGAATATGCCCGTCAGGGGATTGACGTCCCGCGTGAAGCCCGGCCGATTAACGTCTATGAGCTGCTGTTTATCCGCCACGAAGGGGATGAGCTGGAGCTGGAAATTCACTGCTCCAAAGGCACCTATATTCGGACGATTATTGACGATCTGGGTGAGAAACTGGGCTGTGGCGCACACGTTATTTATCTACGCCGTCTGGCCGTCAGCAAATATCCGGTTGAGCGGATGGTGACGCTGGAGCAGCTGCAGGCGCTGGTTGAACAGGCGATGGCGCAGGATATTCCTGCCGCGCAGCTGCTCGATCCGCTGCTGATGCCTATGGACAGCCCGGCGTCGGACTATCCGCTGGTTAATATTCCCGAAACATCGGCTATTTACTTTAAGAATGGCAATCCGGTCCGTACAACGGGAGCCCCGCTACAGGGCCTGGTGCGGGTGACGGAAGGTGAAGACGGGAAGTTTCTCGGTATGGGTGAGATTGACGATGAAGGCCGTGTGGCGCCGCGTCGTCTGGTTGTCGAATACCCGGCTTGAGGGCTGTTCTTGCGATAACAGTCAGCTGCGGGTAGAATATCGCCGCTTAACGTCCGCAAAAGTGTTTTAACATTTTCGGGCGTTGCATCAGGGGTCGCTGAATTAGAGATCGGCACCCTTTCTTTCTTTTAAATCTGGAGTTTTAAAATGTCTCTAAGCGTTGAAGCTAAAGCAAAAATCGTTTCTGAGTTTGGTCGTGGCGAAAACGACAGCGGTTCTACCGAAGTTCAGGTTGCACTGCTGACTGCACAGATTAACCATCTGCAGGGTCACTTCTCCGAGCATAAAAAAGATCACCACAGCCGTCGTGGTCTGCTGCGCATGGTTTCCCAGCGTCGTAAACTGCTCGACTACCTGAAACGTAAAGATGTTGCACGTTACTCTTCGCTGATCGAGCGTCTGGGTCTGCGTCGCTAATTCTGCGAGTTTCAGAAAAAGGGGCCTCAGGGCCCCTTTTTTCGACCAGGCGGCAGCAATTCACTAAAAACTCATGTATTGTTGCTATTAATGATCTTCGTGCAGAGGTTCGCGCGGCTAATGAGAGGCTTGATCCGCAGGGGCGGGTAAAGGTTGTCATTAGTCGCGAGGATGCAGGAGATCGGGTCAACTGGCGTTATGTCGTGGATATAGCGTCACCTATTGATATAAAGGATAGAATTTTGCTAAATCCGATCGTTCGTAAATTCCAGTACGGCCAACATACCGTAACACTGGAAACCGGCATGATGGCTCGTCAGGCCACTGCTGCTGTCATGGTTAGCATGGATGACACCGCGGTATTCGTTACCGTTGTGGGTCAGAAAAAAGCGAAACCAGGTCAGGACTTCTTCCCGCTGACTGTTAACTATCAAGAACGTACTTACGCAGCAGGTAAAATCCCGGGTGGTTTCTTCCGTCGCGAAGGCCGCCCAAGTGAAGGCGAAACCCTGATCGCGCGTCTGATTGACCGTCCGGTTCGCCCGCTGTTCCCGGAAGGCTTTGTTAACGAAGTGCAGGTTATCGCTACCGTTGTTTCCGTTAACCCGCAGGTTAACCCGGATATCGTAGCGATGATTGGTGCTTCCGCAGCGCTGTCCCTGTCCGGTATTCCGTTCAACGGTCCTATCGGTTCTGCCCGCGTGGGTTACATCAACGACCAGTACGTTCTGAACCCGACTCAGGATGAGCTGAAAGAAAGTAAGCTGGACCTGGTTGTTGCCGGTACCGAAGCGGCCGTGCTGATGGTTGAATCTGAAGCTGAACTGCTGAGCGAAGACCAGATGCTGGGCGCGGTGGTCTTT
Organism: Raoultella sp. T31; assembly: GCF_002806725.1. Taxonomy (NCBI): domain Bacteria; kingdom Pseudomonadati; phylum Pseudomonadota; class Gammaproteobacteria; order Enterobacterales; family Enterobacteriaceae; genus Klebsiella; species Raoultella sp. T31. Next base: position 56,209 of record NZ_PIBO01000032.1, on the reverse strand, counting down.
GGCCACGAGCAGCAGCAGATTGTCATTCAGAACATCAACGAGCTGGTTAAAGAAGCGGGTAAACCGCGCTGGGACTGGCAGCCGGAAGCCGTCAACGAAGCGCTGAATGCGCGCGTTGCTGCCCTGGCCGAAGCGCGTCTGAGCGATGCTTACCGTATCACTGATAAACAAGAGCGTTACGCTCAGATTGACGTGATCAAAGCAGAAACCATCGCGACCCTGATTGCTGAAGATGAAACCCTGGACGCTAACGAACTGGGTGAAATCCTGCACGCTATCGAGAAAAATGCCGTGCGTAGCCGCGTACTGGCAGGCGAGCCGCGTATCGATGGCCGTGAAAAAGATATGATCCGTGGTCTGGACGTTCGTACCGGCGTACTGCCGCGTACTCACGGTTCCGCACTGTTCACCCGTGGCGAAACTCAGGCTCTGGTGACTGCGACGCTGGGTACCGCACGTGATGCGCAGAACATCGACGAACTGATGGGCGAGCGTACTGACTCCTTCCTGTTCCACTACAACTTCCCTCCGTACTCCGTCGGCGAGACCGGGATGGTAGGTTCACCGAAGCGTCGTGAAATCGGTCACGGTCGTCTGGCTAAGCGCGGCGTACTGGCCGTTATGCCGACCACGGAAGAATTCCCGTACACCGTTCGCGTGGTGTCTGAAATCACCGAATCTAACGGTTCTTCCTCCATGGCTTCCGTGTGCGGTGCTTCTCTGGCGCTGATGGATGCTGGCGTGCCGGTGAAAGCCGCCGTTGCGGGTATCGCGATGGGTCTGGTGAAAGAAGGCGACAACTACGTCGTACTGTCTGACATTCTGGGTGACGAAGACCACCTGGGTGATATGGACTTCAAAGTGGCGGGTTCCCGCGACGGTATCTCTGCGCTGCAGATGGATATCAAAATTGAAGGCATCACCAAAGAGATCATGCAGGTTGCACTGAACCAGGCGAAAGGTGCACGTCTGCACATCCTGGGCGTAATGGAGCAGGCGATTAACGCGCCGCGCGGCGATATCTCCGAATTTGCACCGCGTATCCACACTATCAAGATCAGCCCGGACAAGATCAAAGACGTGATCGGTAAAGGCGGTTCTGTGATTCGTGCGCTGACCGAAGAGACCGGCACCACCATCGAAATCGAAGATGACGGTACCGTGAAGATCGCAGCGACCGACGGCGACAAAGCGCAGCATGCTATCCGTCGTATCGAAGAGATCACTGCTGAGATCGAAGTTGGCCGTGTTTACACGGGTAAAGTGACCCGTATCGTTGACTTTGGCGCATTTGTTGCCATCGGCGGCGGCAAAGAAGGTCTGGTGCATATTTCTCAGATCGCCGATAAGCGCGTAGAGAAAGTGACCGATTACCTGCAGATGGGCCAGGAAGTGCCGGTTAAGGTTCTGGAAGTTGACCGTCAGGGCCGCGTTCGTCTGAGCATTAAAGAAGCAGCTGAACAGACTCAGCCTGCCGCTGCACCGGAAGTTCCGGTTGCTGAGCAGGGCGAGTAAGGTTGCCGTTTGCCCTCCGCGTTGGCGGAGGGCGTATTACGGGCAGGACGCCTTGTTTGCAGCCGGGGAACTGGACGTTCATCCAATCGTTGTCTTCGGGAGTGGGAAATGAAGCCTTTTTTGCGCTGGTGTTTCGTGGCGACAGCTCTCACGCTGGCAGGATGCAGCAACTCTGCCTGGCGTAAGGACGCAGTCCTCGCGGTGCCATTGCAACCGACTTTGCAGCAAGAAGTGATTCTGGCGCGCATGGAACAAATTCTTGCCAGTCGGGCTTTAACCGATGACGAACGCGCACAGCTTTTATATGAGCGCGGAGTGTTGTATGATAGTCTCGGTCTGAGGGCATTAGCGCGAAATGATTTTTCACAAGCGTTGGCAATCCGACCTGATATGCCCGAAGTATTCAATTACTTAGGCATTTATTTAACGCAGGCAGGCAATTTTGATGCTGCCTATGAAGCGTTTGATTCTGTACTTGAGCTTGATCCAACTTACAACTACGCGCACTTGAATCGCGGCATCGCCCTGTATTACGGCGGTCGCGCTAAGTTAGCGCAAGATGATCTGCTGGCGTTTTATCAAGACGATCCCAATGATCCTTTCCGTAGCCTGTGGCTTTACCTCGCTGAGCGTAAACTCGACGAGAAGCGGGCGCTTGAAGCACTGAAACAGCGCTTCGACAAATCGGATAAAGAACAATGGGGATGGAACATTGTCGAGTTCTACCTTAGCGACATCAACGAAAAAACGTTGATGGACCGTTTGAAGGCAGACGCAACGGATAACACCTCGCTCGCTGAGCATCTCAGTGAAACCAACTTCTATTTAGGTAAGTACTACCTAAGTCTGGGGGACAAGGACAGCGCTACGGCACTGTTCAAACTGGCGGTCGCAAACAACGTTCACAACTACGTTGAGCACCGATACGCATTGTTGGAATTATCGCTCCTGGGCCAGGAGCAAGATGACCTGGCAGAATCGGACCAGCAATAGCTGACGAACACATCAGCCCATTTTTTGTTTGCCATCACCTTCACGGGTGAGGGCGTTGTTGTTCGTTAATACACCTACTTTGAGCCGGTTCACACTTTTCAATGAAAATTACTCTAAATTTTCACGTTGAGTTATGTAGACTGGCCGCCATTAATTTTGAGGCACACGTACTACATGGCTGAATTCGAAACCACTTTTGCAGATCTGGGCCTGAAGGCTCCCATCCTTGAAGCGCTTAACGATCTGGGTTACGAAAAACCATCTCCGATCCAGGCTGAGTGCATTCCGCATCTGCTGGGCGGCCGCGACGTTCTGGGTATGGCCCAGACGGGTAGCGGTAAAACCGCAGCGTTCTCTTTACCGCTGCTGAACAACCTTGATCCTGAGCTGAAAGCACCGCAAATTCTGGTGCTGGCGCCGACCCGCGAACTGGCGGTTCAGGTCGCTGAAGCAATGACGGACTTCTCTAAACATATGCGCGGTGTAAACGTGGTAGCCCTTTACGGCGGCCAGCGTTATGACGTGCAACTGCGTGCTTTGCGCCAGGGACCACAAATCGTTGTGGGGACCCCAGGTCGTCTGCTGGACCACCTGAAGCGCGGTACTCTTGATCTCTCTAAACTGAGCGGTCTGGTACTGGATGAAGCTGACGAAATGTTGCGTATGGGCTTCATCGAAGACGTAGAAACAATTATGGCGCAGATCCCGGAAGGTCATCAGACCGCTCTGTTCTCTGCCACCATGCCGGAAGCAATCCGTCGCATTACCCGCCGCTTTATGAAAGAGCCGCAGGAAGTGCGCATCCAGTCCAGCGTCACCACTCGCCCGGACATCAGCCAGAGCTACTGGACTGCTTACGGTATGCGTAAAAATGAAGCGCTGGTGCGTTTCCTGGAAGCGGAAGATTTTGATGCGGCGATTATCTTCGTTCGTACCAAAAACGCGACCCTGGAAGTGGCTGAAGCGCTGGAGCGTAGCGGCTACAACAGCGCCGCGCTGAACGGCGACATGAACCAGGCGCTGCGTGAGCAGACTCTGGAGCGTCTGAAAGATGGTCGTCTGGATATCCTGATTGCGACCGACGTTGCGGCTCGTGGCCTCGACGTTGAGCGTATCAGCCTGGTTGTTAACTATGATATCCCGATGGACTCCGAGTCTTACGTTCACCGTATCGGCCGTACCGGTCGTGCGGGTCGTGCTGGCCGCGCGCTGCTGTTCGTTGAGAACCGTGAACGCCGCCTGCTGCGTAACATCGAACGCACCATGAAGATGACGATTCCAGAAGTAGAGCTGCCGAACGCAGAACTGCTGGGCAAACGCCGCCTGGAAAAATTTGCTGCCAAAGTTCAGCAGCAGCTGGAAAGCAGCGATCTGGATCAGTACCGCGCGCTGCTGGCGAAAATCCAGCCGTCTGCTGAAGGTGAAGAGCTGGATATCGAAACTCTGGCCGCAGCACTGCTGAAAATGGCTCAGGGCGAACGTCCGCTGATTCTGCCGCCGGATGCGCCGATGCGTCCTAAGCGTGAATTCCGCGACCGTGACGATCGTTTCGAACGTCGTGGCGACCGCAATGACCGTGGCCCGCGTGGCGACCGTCCGGAGCGTAGCGGCGAAGACCGTCCTAAGCGCGAACGTCGCGATGTGGGCGATATGGAACTGTATCGCATTGAAGTGGGCCGCGATGATGGCGTTGAAGTTCGTCATATTGTTGGCGCTATCGCTAACGAAGGCGATATCAGCAGCCGTTACATCGGTAACATCAAGCTGTTCGGTACCCACTCCACGATCGAACTGCCGAAAGGCATGCCGGGCGAAGTTCTGCAGCACTTCACGCGTACTCGCATCCTGAACAAGCCGATGAACATGCAACTGCTGGGCGATGCTCAGCCGCGTCCGGACCGTGGCGGCGAACGTCGTGGCGGCGGTGAACGTCGTGAAGGCGGTCGTGCATTCGGTGGCGAACGTCGTGAAGGCGGCCGCAACTTCGGTGAGCGTCGCGAAGGCGGCCGTGGTGATGGTCGTCGTTTCAGCGGCGAACGTCGTGACAGTGCTCGTGCCCCGCGTCGTGATGATGCGTCTGCGGCTCCGCGCCGTGATGATTCCGCTGGCCGTCGTCGTTTCGGTGGCGATGCGTAATTAACGCACTCCGCTAGCGTAAAGTAAATAATACAGCCCCGATCGTGATGATTGGGGCTTTTTTTATTTCCTTTGTACTCGTGTACTGGTACAGTGCTGCGCGTTAACAACGAAAAGCATGATTGACTGGAGATTTCGGCAAATGGCGACACTTACCACTACGGCAACCCGACCGTCCTTGTTTGGCGGCGTGGTGATAATCGGCGGAACCATCATTGGCGCAGGCATGTTTTCGCTGCCGGTGGTCATGTCCGGCGCGTGGTTCTTCTGGTCGCTGGCAGCGCTGATCTTTACCTGGTTTTGCATGCTCCATTCCGGACTGATGATTCTGGAAGCCAACCTGAACTACCGCATTGGTTCCAGCTTCGACACCATCACCAAAGACCTGCTCGGCAAAGGCTGGAATCTGGTCAACGGTCTGTCGATCGCTTTTGTGCTCTATATCCTGACCTACGCCTATATCTCGGCCAGCGGCTCCATACTGCACCATACCTTCTCTGAGCTTTCATTGAATGTGCCGGCGCGGGCTGCGGGCTTTGGCTTTGCGCTGCTGGTGGCTTTTATTGTGTGGTTGAGCACCAAAGCGGTGAGCCGAATGACGGCAATCGTGCTGGGAGCAAAGGTCATCACCTTCTTCCTGACCTTTGGCAGCCTGCTGGGACATGTTGAACCGACGACGTTATTTAATGTTGCCGAAAAAAATGCTTCCTACACGCCATATCTGCTGATGACGCTGCCGTTTTGCCTGGCCTCCTTTGGCTATCACGGTAACGTACCGAGCCTGATGAAGTATTACGGCAAAGATCCCCGGACCATTATCCGCTGCCTGGTGTACGGCACGCTGCTGGCCCTTGGACTGTATGTCGTCTGGTTACTGGTGACGATGGGCAACATTCCACGCACTGAGTTTATCGGCATCGCGCAGAAGGGCGGTAACATTGATGTGCTGGTACAGGCATTGAGCGGAGTGCTCAACAGCCGTAGTCTGGACCTGCTGCTGGTGGTGTTCTCGAACTTCGCCGTTGCCAGCTCTTTCCTTGGCGTCACTCTGGGCCTGTTTGACTATCTGGCGGACCTGTTTGGGTTTGATGATTCGGCTCTCGGCCGTTTTAAGACCGCGCTCCTGACCTTTGTGCCACCGATCATTGGCGGCCTGCTGCAGCCCAATGGTTTCCTGTATGCCATCGGTTATGCCGGTTTAGCCGCAACCATCTGGGCGGCGATTGTCCCGGCCCTGTTAGCCCGCGCATCGCGTAAACGCTTCGGTAGTCCACAGTTTCGTGTCTGGGGCGGAACGCCGATGATTGTGCTGATTCTGCTGTTTGGCGTCGGCAACATTATCGTGCATTTTTTATCGAGCTTTAATCTGTTGCCTGTTTATCAGTAAGCAGAATGCCCGGTGGCGCGAGGCTGACCGGGCCTACAGGAATGAACAGGCCGGATAAGACGCCGCCGCCATCAGGCAAAAAGTGACCCTGTCGACTCGAAGTGAGAATGCCCGGTGGCGCGAGGCTGACCGGGCCTACAGGGAATGAGCAGGTCGGATAAGACGCCGCCGCCATCCGGCAAAAACTACCCCAGCAACTCCTCTTTCACCTGCATCGCTAAATCAAACGAATGCAAACGCGCCTGATGATCGAAGATCTGCCCGTTGACCATCAGCTCATCGGCCTGGGTTTCCCGCAGAATGGATTCCAGCCCGTGGCGGATTTTGGCTTTATCCCCCACCAGCGACATGCTGAGCGCCTGCTGTACTCCGTACTGTTCAGAGGCGGACCACAGTTGATGCATATTTTCCACCGGCGGCGGCAGCTGACCGGTTTCGCCGCGACGCAGTTTCACGAATGCCTGTTGCATCGAGGTGAACAGGAATTCGGCATCACGGTTGCTATCGGCGGCGATGATATTAATACATACCATGGCGTACGGTTTCGCTAAGCGTTCGGACGGTTTGAACTGGGTGCGGTAGAGATGCAGCGCCTGGAATAACATATCCGGCGCGAAGTGCGAGGCGAAGGCAAAAGGCAGCCCAAGCTGCGCCGCCAGCTGCGCGCTGTACAGACTGGATCCTAACAGCCACACCGGGATCTTCTCGCCGTAGCCGGGAACCGGGCGCACGTGCGGATTGGGGTCGCGGGCATCAAACCAGCCCACCAGTTCGGCGACATCACGTGGGAAGTTATCAACATCCCCACCCATATGGCGGCGGAGCGCCATCATCGTGCGCTGGTCGCTGCCCGGTGCCCGGCCAAGCCCGAGGTCAATACGACCGGGATACAAGGTATTGAGCGTACCGAACTGTTCGGCGATCACCAGCGGTGAATGGTTGGGTAACATCACGCCACCGGATCCCAGGTGCAGCGTCGTGGTATTCGCCGCCAGATAACCGATAAGCACCGAGGTTGCGGCGCTGGCGATGCCAACCATGTTGTGGTGCTCCGCCAGCCAATAGCGGTGATAGCCGCGTTTTTCAGCCAGACGCGCGAGATCCAGAGAGTGTGAGAAGGCCGTTTTGGCGCAAGAACCCTCGGGGATCGGTGCCAGATCGAGCACCGAGAACGGAATAGATTTGTCAGTCATAAAGGCTCACTTTGTTACAGCATCGTCATCAGATTGAAGGTCTTCTTCCAGCCTGGCGCATTCAGCGAGCGTCGGCCAGAAAAGCTGCAGCGTTCATACTGCATGAAAAGACGAAGCATGCTGTTAACAAAGTGAGCTATTTTCAGGACTGCAGTTCCAGCCCGGCCAGCCGTTTCCAGTAACCGTTACAGTCACTGTTGGCGATCAGCGGCAGCGGCGAGGCGCCGTTTTCATTGGCGCGGAAAGCATCAAGCATGGCAAAGGTATCGTTGTCCAGCGGGGACAGGCGCACCATATCGACCAACCCCTGCATCGACGCCAGTTCGTTGCCGAGGTTATAGACATAGCCGCTCATGGTCTGAATACCGTTCAGGACAAACACCTGCTGATTTTCCTGGGACAGCACGCTGCGCCCGTTCGGGTACTTGATGCAGCAGGTCTCGCATTCGTCTTTTGGCCGATCTTCGGAACGTGCGGTAAAGCAGCGCGCAGAATAGGCCAGCGGCAGATGGCCGTAGCTCAGGACTTCCACTTCGAACTGATCGCGCAAACCAAGATCTTCGCACTGGGTGAGCAGATTCACCAGCCAGTCGCGAGACAGTTCAACCGGCATACACCAGCGGATCATTCCCTGTTTACGCAGCAGACGCAGGGTGACGGCGTTATAGCAGTTGAGCGCATGTCCGGCGACGAACGGCAGTTTGCGCTCTGCGCACATATTGACGACGCCAAGATCGCTGGCTTCGATCAGAAATTCGCCGTTATCGACATAGCGCTTCAGCTCATTGAGTTCGGAAGAGGCCTGCACCAGCGCAAGCGTGGAGAGCACCACCTGCTTACCGCTGCCCGCCAGCGCTTTCGCCATCTCCAGCCAGTCGCCTGTTTTGGTGGCGCGACGTTTGCTGCATACGGCTTCGCCCAGATAGATCGTATCGGCACTGGAGCGCGCGGCCTGCTGGTAAAAATCTTCCAGCGTCTCCTTCGGCCAGTAGTAAAGCACCGGCCCTAATGAATATTTCATGACTTTTCTCACTGCCATTTACGGTGGTAGGCGCCAAGAGTGGTTTGTGTCCCTTCGGACATCGCACCGAGCGTCTTCATCCATGCGGATTGCGGAATAAAGTTTTGCGGATCGGCTTTGCAGCGGTCGATCGCCTGACGCCAGACTTTCGCCACCTGGGTGACATAGGCCGGGCTGCGCTGACGACCTTCAATTTTCACCGACGCAATATTTGCCGCCATCAGTTCCGGCAGGAGCTCCAGCGTATTCAGGCTGGTTGGCTCTTCCAGCGCATGATAGCGCTCGCCATCTACCAGATAGCGGCCCTTGCATAGCGTCGGGTAGCCCGCATTTTCACCATCCTGGTAGCGATCGATCAGCACTTCGTTGAGGCGTGATTCGAGACCCTGCGGCGTTTGCTGCCAGCGAACAAAGCGTGCAGGGGAACAGGCGCCGACGGTATTTGGCGATTCGCCGGTCAGGTAGGAAGAGAGGTAGCAGCGGCCTTCCGCCATGATGCACAGGCTACCGAAGGCGAAGACCTCCAGCGGCACCGGCGTTGTGCGGGCCAGCTGTTTTACCTGATGAATTGACAGCACGCGCGGCAGCACGACGCGGGCGACATCGAAATTGCGCTGATAGAAACGCACCGCCTCTTCATTGGTTGCCGACGCCTGTACCGAAACGTGGCGTTCAATATGCGGATAACGCTCCGCGGCGTATTCCAGCATGGCGATATCGGCAAGGATTAAAGCATCCGCGCCCAGCTGCGCCGCCATGTCTACCGCGCGCTGCCAGCGGGCATAGCCGTCAGGATGCGCAAAGGTATTGATCGCAATATGCAGCTTACGACGGTGCTGATGCACAAAACTCACGGCTTCCTGCAGTTTCTTTTCGGTGAAATTAAGACCGGCAAAGTGGCGGGCGTTGGTGTCATCTTTCAGCCCGATATAGACGGCGTCGGCACCGTTTTCGATGGCCGCCTTAAGTGCCGGAAGGTTGCCGGCTGGGCAGAGCAGCTCCATAACTTTTCCTGAAAAATGCGGCCCGAAGGGACGCTGATAGGGTTAATGAGCAGGGATTTTAGTTAACCTTCTGGTGACAATTTTTGATTTGAGGCAGTTAAAAGCGTATTGGCGGCGCCAATAATAGCTACCCGTCGTGGTGATTTTGTTGATTTACGCCGCTATGTCGTTTATTTGATATGGCACAATAGCGGAACTATTGCTTTCATGGAGTAAGGCTTGTGTTGGATAAATTGCGTTCCCGGCTGGTCCACTTTGGCCCGTCTTTGATGAGCGTGCCGGTTAAGCTGGCGCCTTTTGCCCTCAAGCGCCAGGTGCTGGAGCAGGTATTAAGCTGGCAGTTTCGTCAGGCTCTGGAGGATGGCGAACTGGATTTTCTCGAAGGCCGCTGGTTAAGTATTAATGTGCGTGATATCGGTCTGCTGTGGTATACCTCGGTGAGCGATGGGCGTCTGGTGGTCAGCTCTACGGCCGAAGCGGATGTGAGCTTCAGCGCCGATGCCAGCGATCTGCTGATGATTGTCGCGCGTAAACAGGATCCGGATACATTGTTCTTCCAGCGTCGGCTGGTCATCGAAGGCGATACTGAGCTGGGGCTGTATGTAAAAAACCTGATGGATGCCATTGAGCTGGAGCAGATGCCAAAAGCGCTGCGCGTGATGCTGCTGCAGCTGGCTGACTTTGTTGAAGCGGGGCTAAACGGCCCGCGGAAACCTGAACAGACATCGGTAGGTGAGGCATGCTGATTCGAGTTGAAATTGGGATTGATGCACCGGGAATCGACGCGTTATTGCGCCGTACGTTTGGCAGCGATGCCGAAGCGCAGCTGGTGCACGATTTACGTGAAGACGGTCTGATCACGCTGGGCGTGGTGGCGACAGATGATGAAGGGCAGGTTATTGGCTACGTCGCCTTCAGCCCGGTCTCCGTTGAAGGCGAAGAGCTGCAGTGGGTCGGACTGGCGCCGCTGGCGGTAGATGAAAACTATCGCGGCCAGGGCATCGGCAGTCAGCTGGTCTACGAAGGGCTGGATTCATTAAATGAGTTTAGCTATGCCGCAGTGGTGACGCTGGGCGATCCGGCCCTCTACGGGCGCCTTGGCTTTGAGCCGGCTGCCCGCTTCGATCTGCGTTGCCGCTGGCCGGATACCGCCGAGGCGTTCCAGGTACGCCCGCTGGCCGATGACGCGCTGGAAGGGGTGCATGGGCTGGTCGAGTACTGCGATCGCTTTAACCGCCTCTGAGGCTCTCCAGCAGAGTCTCAAAAGAACCATCACCGGCAACGAGGCGCTCTTTCTGGCGCTTCGTTAGCTGCTTGATACGATACTCCAGTCGTAATGCAAGTGAGTGTTCACCAACTTCCTGACTGAACGCCAGCTGCAGCTCGCCTTTTCCCCGCAATGCTTTTGCTCCCTTGCCATCCTGATGCTGACAAAAACGGCGCGCAACATCGGTAGTAATCCCGGTATAAAGGCGATTATCGGCGGTACGTATCAGATAGAGAAACCAGCGCACGGTAGAAAGGTCGGTATGTTAAGGTAGATGCACCATAACATACCGGAGAGTAAAGATGGATACGCTTGCTGCTATCAGCCGCTGGCTTGGCAAACAGCATGTGATTAGCTGGTGCGTTGCCAGTGAGGGAGAGCTGTGGTGCGCCAATGCGTTCTATGTGTATGACGCGCAAAACGTCGCCTTCTATCTCCTGAGTGATGACCATACCCGCCACGGGCAGATGACCGGCCTGCGCGCAAAGGTTGCCGGCACCGTAAATGGCCAGCCGAAAACCGTAGCCCGCATTCGCGGCGTCCAGTTTAAAGGTGAAATTCGCCGTCTTTCCGGCGACGAGGAAGCGGCGATGCGCGCGCGGTACGTCAGCCGCTTTCCGATCGCCAGGATGCTGCGGGCGCCGGTCTGGGAAATCCGTCCGGATGAGCTCAAATTCACCGATAACACGCTGGGGTTCGGCAGCAAGTTACACTGGCTCCGTCACCCGGATAGCGAGTGAAAGCCCGCACGGGCGTGCAGAGTCTGACATTTCCCGCATACTTTTGTTACCGCGGCATCCGCTGCTGAAGGGCTGATTTTTCAGGGGGCATAATGAGCCAGGTGCTAATAACAGGGGCTACCGGGTTGGTTGGTGGGCACTTACTTCGAATGTTAATTCAGGCGCCGGGCATTGCGGCGATAACTGCCGCAACCCGCCGCCCGCTGGCGGATGCCGAGGGGGTGCTGAATCCCCATGCCCCTCAACTGAGCGATGCGCTGGCGCAGGTTGTTGACCCCGTCGATATCGTGTTTTGCTGTCTGGGGACTACGCTGCGAGACGCGGGCAGTCAAGCCGCCTTCATTCAGGCCGATTACCGGCTGGTGGTGGATACTGCGCTCACCGGGCTACGGCTGGGCGCGAAGCACATGCTGGTGGTCAGCGCGATGGGGGCCAATCCGCATTCGATGTTCTTCTACAACCGCGTTAAAGGCGAAATGGAAGAGGCGTTGCGTGCGCAGCCGTGGAGGCGTCTGACGATTTTGCGCCCGTCGATGCTGCTGGGCGATCGCGAGAAAAAAAGGGCAAACGAAGCGGTGCTGGCACCATTGTTCCGACTGCTGCCGGGAAACTGGAAATCTATCCCTGCCCATGAGGTGGCGCAAGCGATGCTGAGCGAAGCGCTGACCCCTGGACGGGAAGGCGTGACGATTCTGCCATCGGCAAAACTGCGTGAAATTGCGACCCGCGAAGGGTAGTATTCTGCGCTTCACATCACCACATCCTTCCTGGGGAATACTATGGCTGGTCAGTCTTCATCTCGGGCGGCATCACCGTTTCAATGGTGGAAGCCCGCGCTGTTTTTTCTCGTTGTTATCGTTGGCCTGTGGTTCGTTAAATGGCAGCCTTACTATGGCAAGGCGTTTACGGCCGCAGAAACCCACAGTATCGGCAAATCAATTCTGGCCCAGGCCGACGCTAACCCGCTGAAAGCGGCATGGGACTACGCGGTGGTCTACTTCCTGGCGGTCTGGAAAGCGGCGGTGCTGGGCGTGCTGCTCGGTTCGCTGATTCAGGTGCTGATCCCACGCGACTGGCTGCTGCGTACGCTGGGTCAATCGCGATTTCGCGGTACGCTCTCAGGTGCGCTGTTTTCTCTGCCCGGTATGATGTGTACTTGCTGCGCCGCACCGGTCGCGGCGGGAATGCGTAAGCAGCAGGTATCGATGGGCGGCGCGCTGGCATTCTGGATGGGCAACCCGCTGCTGAATCCGGCAACGCTGGTATTTATGGGCTTTGTGCTGGGCTGGCAGTTTGCCTTGATTCGCCTGGTTGCCGGGCTGGCAACGGTGCTGATCGTGGCGACGCTGGTGCAAAAATGGGTCAAAGAGGCGGCAACGCAACCGTCAGACCTTCCGGCTGTCGGTGATACCGCACAGGGGCCTTTTTTCACCCGCTGGCTGAGCGCGCTCTGGACCCTGTTCTGGAACACTATCCCGGTCTATATTCTGGCGGTCCTGGTGCTGGGAGCGGCGCGCGTCTGGCTGTTCCCGCATGCCGATGGCGTCGTGGGGAATACCCTGTTCTGGGTGATAGCGATGGCGATAGCCGGCTGTCTGTTTGTCATCCCTACCGCAGCGGAGATCCCTATCGTCCAGACCATGATGCTGGCGGGAATGGGGTTTGCCCCGGCGCTGGCGCTGCTTATCACGTTGCCTGCGGTCAGCGTGCCGTCGTTGATTATGTTGCGTAAGGCTTTTCCGGCGAAAGCGCTGTGGCTGACCGGTGGGCTGGTGGCGCTGTGCGGTGCGGTGACTGGCGGACTGGCGCTGATATAACCCTCCCGGGTCGCGGCGTAAACGCCTTACCCGGGCTACGGGATTGGTGGCGCTGTGCGGTGCGGTGACTGGCGGACTGGCGCTGATATAACCCTCCCGGGTCGCGGCGTAAACGCCTTACCCGGGCTACGGGATTGGTGGCGCTGTGCGGTGCGGTGACTGGCGGACTGGCGCTGATATAACCCTCCCGGGTCGCGGCGTAAACGCCTTACCCGGGCTACGGGACCGGTGGCGCTGTGTGGCGCGCTGGCTGGCGGGCTGGTGTTGATATCGTTCTCCCGGGTTGCGGCGTACACGCCTCATCCGGGCTACGGGATTGGTGGCGCTGTGCGGTGACTGGCGGACTGGTGTTGATATCGTTCTCCCGGGTCGCGGCGTAAACGCCTTACCCGGGCTACGGGACCGGTGGCGCTGTGTGGCGCGCTGGCTGGCGGGCTGGTGTTGATATCGTTCTCCCGGGTTGCGGCGTACACGCCTCATCCGGGCTACGGGATTGGTGGCGCTGTGCGGTGACTGGCGGACTGGTGTTGATATCGTTCTCCCGGGTCGCGGCGTAAACGCCTTACCCGGGCTACGGGACCGGTGGCGCTGTGCGGTGCGGTGACTGGCGGACTGGGGTTGATATCGTTCTCCCGGGTTGCGGCGTACACGCCTTACCCGGGCTACGGGACAGCACATTCGTAGCCCGGCTCAGCGTAGCGCAAGCAGGGGGGCGCGTTTATTTGATATAGGTAAAGGCGGTGGTGACGCGCGACACGCCGCTGACCCGGCTGGCAATATCTGCCGCCGCGCGACCTTCACGTTCCGTGACCAGACCCATCAGGAACACTTCGCCATTCTCGGTCGTTACTTTGACGTTTGACGATTTTACCTGATCGGATCCCAACAGCTGAGAGCGCACTTTTGTGGTAATCCAGGTATCCGAAGAAGCGGTACCTAAACCAATCGGCTGGCCCTGACGCACTTCGTTAAAGACTTCCGTTGTCCCTTCGACGCCCATCGCAATTTGCTTCGCGCGCGCGGAGAGGTCTGCCACCGGAGACTGACCGGTCAGCAGGACTTTACCCTGATAGGCCGTCACGTTAATCCGGGCCTGCTTCTTAATTTGCTCGTCTTTCGACAGCGCGCTGTTGACGCGCAGTTCCAGCGTACTGTCATCAACCTGAGTACCTACCGTACGCGGGTCCGTGGCGGCTTTGGTGCCGACAGCGGCCGTTCCGACTACCGCTGCGGCAACGCATCCTTGTAGCAGTAGCGCAGAAAGAATGATGGCAAGGGGCGAGAGAGCCTTCATGTGTTCTCCTTAATCGTCCTGGTGTGGAAAAAGCGTGTTATCAATTAAATCGCACAGGCAGTTAACGGTGAGCATATGCATTTCCTGAATTCGCGCGCTGCGATGGGACGGAATGCGGATTTCGACATCCTGCTGCCCCAGCAGACCCGCCAGCTCACCGCCATCGTAGCCGGTAAGTGCGACGATGGTCATATCGCGGGTGACCGCAGCCTCAACGGCTTTCACGATATCCCGACTATTGCCGCGTGTGGAAATAGCCAGCAGAACATCACCTGCGTGGCCTAGCGCGCGAACCTGCTTGGCGTAGATTTCGTCATGCAGGCGATCGTTGGCAATTGCGGTTAAGACCACATTATCGGTATTTAGTGCAATGGCGGGTAAACCAGGACGCTCTGTTTCAAAACGATTAATCATGCTGGCAGCAAAATGCTGTGCGTTGGCGGCAGAGGTGCCATTGCCACAACAGAGGATTTTGTTGCCATTGAGTAACGACTGAACCAGGGTCAAGGCCGCACGAGAGATGGCATCCGGGAGAGCTTCCGCTGCTGCAATTTGGGTTTGAATGCTTTCAGTGAAGCAGGCTTTAATTCTATCGAGCACGGGATCCCTTAATTCATTTACGCTATTCGCCAAAGGCGTTTTTCAGCCATTGGATGTCGTTTCCGGTGAAGGCTACCACATCGAAACGGCAATCCACAGTGTCAAAGCTCCCATTCTGTCGGGAGAGCCACAGGCGAGCAGCCTGGAGGAGTCTTTGTTGTTTTTTTTGCGTGACGCTGGAGGCGGCATCTCCGTAGCTTGCGCTGCGCCGATAGCGCACCTCCACAAAAACGGTTACCGCGCCATCGCGCATGATGAGGTCAATTTCGCCACCTCGCTCACGAGCGTTGGCGGCGATAAAACGCAGACCCTGGCTTTCCAGCCACCGGCGAGCCTGGTTTTCCCAGGCATCTCCGGTCTGTTTGGTTAGTTGGCGGCGACAATCTGTCCGCGCTGGTACTTGAGCCATGACAATTTCCTGTTGATCACGCAGTCCTGCGTGGCCGTCAAATCGCCGGTGTTACCGTTCAGCTCGAAGCCCGGCGTCTGGCGCATCTGGGCGAAATGGTTAGCCAGCGACCAGGCATCCGCGCCCATCGCATACAGGCGCGCCAGCGAATAATCGTTACGCACGGCGGTGAGCGCCTGCTGCATCAGCGCCGGGTTGCTGCCGGCCAGCATCGGGATCTCACTATACTGCAAACCTTCCATCTCAAGGCGGAAATCCGGACCGGCAGTGCCCTGGGCGCTACGGGAGCTGGCGTACAGGGTGACATTACTCTGACTGCCGTTGCGCAGGGCGATCATGGGTTTGATATAGGCAATCTGTTCCGGTGTCGCCAGGATCCAGGCGGCATCGACGCCACCGCTACTGCTCACCGGAGCCTCTTCCGGGTTGCCGGTGGCGCTGTCAGCCGCCGACGGCAGCGTAGAAACGGGCGTTCCGCTCAGAGAGATACCGCTGTTGACGCTGGATTTCAGCTCGGAAGTTGAGCCGAAGCGCTGCTGCAGGACGGTACCACCGCCCAGTTTTAACCACTCGTTGGCAAAGGCGCTCACTACGCGATCGCCGAGTGCGCCGCGAGGCACCAGCAGCAGCGGCGTTTGTTTGCCCTGATCGTGAATATGGCGCGCCGCGTCACGGGCCTCATCTTCCGGGGAAAGGGCGAAATAGCAAATATTGGCGCGGTTTTCGACTTTCTCCGGCTGGTTCAGCGCCAGCACGTTGAGCGAGGTGTTGCTCTTGATGACATCCTCGACGTTATCTTTGAGCAGCGGGCCGACGACGAGGGTGGCGCCATCCTGCTGTACCTGCGCGAGCAACTGACTCATGGGTTGCGCGGTGGTGTCGTAAATTTTCAGTTCAGCCGCAGGATTGGCTGGGGCCGTGGCAACCGTCTGGGCCTGCGGGGCGGTGACCGCGGGTTGAGCGCTCGTCGCGCCGGTATTGCTGGTGGCTGGCTGATTCGGCGCCACGGCGGCCTGAGCGGCGGTCGGTGCCGTCACCGGAGCCGGTGCCCGATCGGCTGCCGGCGCCTGCACAGGAGCCGGCGTGGTATTGGCCGAGGTCAGGTCGCCTACTTCTGCCTGCGAAGGGCTTACGACGTCGCTACTGGCGACCTGCGCAACCTGGGCAGGAACGGCGCTTCCGGCAACGGTTGGCGCGCCATTTTTCGCTGCTTCAAATCCCTGCTGAATGGTACGGCCGAAGACGGCGGCCTGGCCGTTGAGCGGCAGCAGGAGCGCAATCTTATTGGTTGAAGCCGGTTTATAATTTTGCATATTCACCAGCGCCGTTGGCAACATTTTCGCGCCAGGGTTCTGCGGATAGCGGGTTTGCCAGTCTTTCACGCCGGCTTTGAGCAGAGTGGGATCGTTACGGTTGTCAAACCACATGTGTTGCAGATCCAGCCATCCCTGGAGCACGTTTTCATCGGCATTGATGATCAGCGCGTTAGCCTGATCCTGGGTCATTGAGGTGAGCGCTTTCCAGGTCGCGTCGATATTCTGCTGCTGTTGTTTCGGCTGACTCAGCAGCGCCTGCCGGGCGATCAGGGCGCGCAGCAGGGTAATTGACGGGCGGCCCTGACTGGCATCAATCTGCGCCTGCCAGTATCGCGGCTGCTGATTGTGCTCAAAACTGGCAGGATCGAGCTTAGCCAGCAGCGCCTGAGCGCCCTGGAAATCGTTCTGCGCCAGCTTCACTTCGACGGCCAGCAGGGATTGTTCGCGGGTCTGGGTGCTGTTGAGATTAGACGGCAGCTGGTTGAACAGATCGATGGCCTGCTGTTTTTTGCCTTCCTGCAACAGTGCACGAATGGCGAGTAATTGCCAGTTGGTCTTGCTATCATTCGAACTTTGCTGCATTTGCTGGAGGTAGTAACTGGAATCTGCCTGTGCCGTACCCTGTAAAAACGCCGTGCTTTGATCCGGGGTATGGGTGCCGCAGCCAGCGAAGATCAATGCAGCCAGCAGTACGGGCAGACAACGCGCGGGTTTAGAACGAAGAAATGTTGACGGTACCATATGTATCCAGTGATATTTTTTTGGCTCAATGCTCAATATTAATTCGGCAATACGGACGAGACAATGAAACAACACGAATCAGCAGATAATTCTCAGGGGCAGCTCTATATTGTGCCCACTCCGATCGGAAATCTGTCTGATATCACGCAGCGTGCCCTGGAAGTGCTACAAGCCGTTGATTTAGTTGCTGCGGAAGATACCCGCCACACCGGTTTGCTGCTCCAGCATTTTGCGATTAACGCCCGTTTATTTGCGCTGCACGACCATAATGAACAGCAAAAAGCTGAAACACTTCTGGCGAAATTAAAAGACGGGCAGAACATTGCGCTGGTGTCTGACGCCGGGACACCGCTGATCAACGATCCTGGCTATCACCTGGTACGGGCCTGTCGCGAAGCGAATATCCGCGTGGTGCCGCTTCCGGGCCCCTGTGCCGCCATTGCGGCGTTAAGCGCGGCGGGCTTGCCTTCCGATCGTTTCTGCTACGAAGGGTTCCTGCCGGCAAAATCAAAAGGGCGCCGCGATACCCTGAAAGCACTGGAAGAAGAGCCGCGCACGATTATCTTTTACGAATCAACCCACCGCCTGCTGGAAAGCCTGGAAGATATCTGCGCGGTGCTGGGAGCGTCCCGCTACGTGGTGCTGGCGCGTGAGCTGACCAAAACCTGGGAATCCATTCACGGTGCGCCCATTGGCGAGCTGCTGGCGTGGGTGAAAGAGGATGAGAACCGGCGTAAAGGCGAGATGGTGCTGATCGTCGAAGGGTTTAAAGCGCAGGAAGAGGCCCTGCCGGCAGTCGCGCTGCGCACGCTGGCCCTGCTGCAGGCGGAACTGCCGCTGAAAAAAGCCGCTGCGCTGGCCGCGGAAATTCACGGCGTGAAAAAAAATGCGCTATATAAATATGCCCTGGAGCAGCAGGGATAAGAGACAGGCCCGGGAACTCCGGGCCATTGATCTCTTATTGGATCGGCGTAGCTTCAAAAACCAGCGTTTGCAGCGGCTGTAGCGTAATCACCACGGCGTCCTGATATTGCTCCGGAACCGTTGGGTTACTGCCGTAGCGAGCGGTCAGAGTGAACCGGGTTGCTTCGCCCTGAGGAATTTCAAAGTCTTTGGTCAGGTTCAGGTAGTAACTTTGCGCTTTATCCGCAGGGTTACGCAGCCCCAGTATCGCCTTGTCTTTGCTCCAGGAGGCCCAGCCATATACCTCAAGCGCCGTCGGATCGCCGCCGACCCAGTGTGTATCCACCAGTACGCGGGCATTCTCACGCGACCATTTTGCCGCCTCTGCCAGAACGTCCCACTTGGCTTTGTTCAACATGGACGGCGTGATGTAAAGCTCTTGTAGCTGGGTTCCCGTGGCGAAATAGCTCCACACCTGATCGGCAAAATCGCTGTCGGTCTGCACTTTTTCCAGTCCGTAATAGGCATTCTCTGCACTGACAATGCCATGATACATCAAGGAATTAAGCGGGAATAACGGCCCCTTACGCACGATCGAGCGCCAGGTTTCCGCGTCGCGATAGGTCATCCACTGCTGTACCGGCGTTCCGGGACCGTACAGATTGATATCATCGCCCTGACGCCAGATTGAATCAGCGTAGAACAGCCACGACGGGCTGGCATCGGTGCCGGTCGTCAGGTTGATGAACAGGTTCGGGTTGGCGCTACGCATGTTGTGCAGCAGGGCGATGGAGGCATCGAAATCGGAAGCAAACGGACTACCCTGAATATGCGAGTTGGCGTTGCCCATGCCGTCCAGTTTGAAGGAGGTGATGTGTTCGTTCTTAATCAGACGGGCGATCTGTTCATTGAAGTTCTTGAAATAACGAGGCCCGGAGAGCGCAAATTTACCGTCGACCGTTTCAAAACCATACTCTTTGGCATGAGAGACGCGAATATCGCGCGGTTTATTGTAACCGCCCCACGGCGAGAGCCATAAACCAACCGAACTATGCAGGCTGTCCGCTTTCTCCCTGACCTTACTGAAACCCTGGCTGAATGCCGGGCCAAATAACCATCTGCCGGTACGATCGTCCCAGCCATCATCCAGCAGGAAAGCATCGAGAGGTACGCCGCGGCCGGTAATAAACGCCTTATCCCATTCATCCATACGCCTCAGCACGTCCTGCTCGGTGTAGGTGGTAAAGAAGCCGATGTCCATCCAGCTATTGTAGTGGAGGTAGGGTTTATAAGGGCGCGGGCGAACGGCATTGATAAACTGGTTAACGCTGCGGCGCAGCTGGCTGGTTTCTGCCACGGTGCCAAACCAGGTGGTATAGCTCACCGGCGTTTCTGGCTGGACGGGCGTTTTAAGTTCGACGTTGAGATGGGTGGTGCCTTCATAGGCATAAGTATTGACGACAGGCTTATTCGGCAACATGAAAAACGTATCGGCAATAATCGGCGAACTGTTAATTGCGCCATCCACATAAGGCGCCTGCGCCTGCTTTTTGGTCGGGAAGAAGGTGATTTTCGCGACATTCTGCGCTTTACCCACGGCGGCAAGGGTGTAATCGATACTGGCGTACTTGCCTTTCAGCAAATTCAGCGTCATGGTCACGTTGAAATCAGGGTGAGCGTACTCCACCACCAGCGCATTCTCTTTTTTCTCAACGTGTCTGATTTTAAAGTCGGCCGCATGGATAACGGTCTCGTCCGGCAGCGTCAGAAAGAATGGCTCCTGAGGCGACAGCTGATGGCCGGAATGGGTATCTTTAACCACCACAGCCGAGCTGGCATCATCGAATGAGAAAGCCATACTGTCGTTATTCAGGGCATAGTTCGCCGCAAAGGCGCTTTGTGAAATAAACAGGGCGAGCAACGAAACATTGAGCGCTTTTTTCATGGGGCAGAGGTCCTTTGTTTTCGTTTTATCAGCGTTATCCTGTCGGGAATAACGCTGTGGGACAGAGGCGTATCATGACCGCCTGCGAAAGCGATCAGGCTTCAGCGGGGAGCAGTAGACGACTGGCTGAGCCGCAGACGGTGATTTTGTGTCTGACCACCTCTTTCATGGCATCCATACCGACGCGCATGTAGTAGCGAGGATCGTTACCCTGCGGATTTTCGGCGAACCATTTTTTGACCGCCGCGGCGAAGGCGATTTTTAGCTCGGTGGCGACGTTGACTTTACATACCCCCAGCTCGATGGTGCGGCGGACGTAATCGTCAGGTACGTCGCTGGCGCCGTGCAGCACCAGCGGTACATCCACGACCTCACGGATTTCCGCCAGACGCTGGAAGTCGATTTTTGGCGTTTTGCTATAGAGCCCGTGGGCGGTGCCGATAGCCACCGCGAGGCTGTCAACACCGGTCAGTTCAACAAACCGTTTTGCCTCCTGCGGATCGGTCAGAAAAGCGCTTTCAGCATCAACGCTCATGTCATCTTCCACGCCGCCCAGGCGTCCGAGTTCTGCCTCTACGCTGCAATCACGGGCATGGCAAAAATCCACGACCGATTTCACCAGCCGGACATTCTCAGTAAACGGGAAATGGCTGCCATCGATCATGGCGCTACGGACGCCGGCATTCACTTTACGGGTAATATCTTCCAGCGATTCATGATGATCGAGGTGCAGCGCCAGCGGCATGTCGTAGGTGGTGGAGTAAGCGCTGCATAGTGCATAGATCTCCTCCAGCGCGATGTGCTTAAACGTGCCCGGCGTCCCTGCGAGGATCACCGGCGATCGCATTTCACTGCAGACTTCGAGGATCGCCTGGATCGTCTCGGCGTTATGAATGTTGAATGCCGGGACCGCATAGCCTTTTGCCTGGGCGTCCAGCAGGAGATATTTTGTTGAAATAATACTCATGATGCGTTCCTCTCAAGCATTCCAGGGGTGAATGACGACACCCTGCACCACGCGGTTAACCGTACCGCTGGCGGAAGGGGTATCCGGCGTATTGCCAACGCGGATAGATTGTGCGAGCGCAAATGTCTGGGCGTACATCAGAAAGCAGAACGCCTGCTCAACATCGCTGAAGACGCGGGAAGCCGACGGTAAAAGGATGTGTGAGCCAGCTTTGACAGCGGCAGCGCTTTCGGCGGCTATCGCCACCACGCGCATGGCCTGGTTGTCACGACGCAGTTCGGCCAGTAGATCGAGATCGTACTGACGGGTATAGGGATGGCTGGACACCATCACCACCACCAGCGTTTCACTATCCACCAGCGATTTAGGGCCATGGCGGAAGCCGACCGGAGAGTCATAAAATGCCGCCAGTTTGCCGGCGGTCAGCTCCAGGACCTTGAGGGCCGATTCACGCGCCGCGCCCTGTAATCCGCCGCTGCCAAGATAGACGATCCGTTTCCACGGCTCATCACCAAATACACCATCGCTAAAATCACCCAGCGACGTGAGGATCGTTTGGCAACGATCCGCCACGTCACGGAAGGTTTTGCTGTTGATCTTCTCCGGCGCGAATACCGCAAGGCAGCTTGCCATCATGGTGGTGATACTGCTGGTCATTGCGAAGCCGCGGTCGTGTGTTTCTGCCGGCATCAATAGCGCAAAGGCGTTATCGCTGTTCACCGCATTTTGGTACAGGTTGCCGGCTTCATTACAGGTAATCGACAGGTGGTAGCATTCCGGTACGAACTGATTGGCCAGCTCAACGGCGGCGACGCTCTCCGGGCTATTGCCGGAGCGGGCGAAGGAGACCAGCAGCAGCGGATGCGCGGCGTTAAAGTAGTCCATGGGGTTGCTGACCAGGTCAGTGGTCGGGATCGCGCTGATATTTTTTCCGCTCTGGCGCGACAGCCAGGGCGCGATGATCTCGCCGATAAAGGCAGAAGTGCCAGCACCAGTCAGGATAATCCGCAGATCGTTTTTGCGCAGCAGCGGGGCGAGGAAGCTGTCGATCGTTGCTCGATTATTGTCGATGTTGTTGAGTGAGCGAAGCCAACAGGAGGGCTGTTGACGAATCTCTGCTTCAGTCCAGGTGCCAGTTGAGGCACAGGCGGCGGTATAGGTTTCAGGCATAACTCAGTCCTTAGTCGTGTGAATTCCACATCAGACGCTGGCAAAAATGTCGCTATCTTTCGTTTCGTTTCACTTATTCATGTGATCAGTTAGATAAAATCTATAGGAAAGAAATCGAAAGTTCAATGAAAGCTGTTGGAAATAAAACGAAAACTGTGATCTTTGAGAAGATTTTGTTTTTAACATTATGATAAATAATGTTTTATTTAATTTTATTATCTGTTTTTCACTATTTCAGAAAGAAAAGGAAAGGCCTTTCGGCACCAGGTCGAAGGCCAATGTGATGCATAACGAAAGGATTAAAGAGGGAGAGCCTGTCCCTGAACCCAGATCTTTTGCAGATGCAGGTTGTCATCCAGCGCAATAACGTTCGCGCATTTTCCCGTCCGCAGCGATCCCAGCCGATCGTCGATACCCAACAGACGAGCAGGGTGGAGCGATGCCATATGAATGGCCTCTTCTGGCGCGGCCCCTGCTTGTTCAACCATGTTGCGAACGGCGGCATCAAGAGAGAGCGTGCTGCCCGCGAGGCCACCGGCAGCGGTACGTACGATGCCCTTACGCATTTCTACCTCTTCGCCGCACAGTGAATAGTGGCCATCCGGCATGCCGGCTGCCCGCATCGCATCGGTGATCAGGACCAGCCTCTCTTTGGCGCAGCGGCAACACAATTGCATGGCGGCAGGGTGGACATGATGGCCATCGGCGATAAGTTCCAGCCATGCGTGCTGGCTGGTTAACCCGGCACCGACCATCCCAGGCTCCCGATGATGTAATCCGCTCATGCCGTTGTAGCAATGCACCAGCCCATCGGCGCCTGCGGTAAATGCCGCTTGGGTCTGTGCATAGGTAGCGGCGCTATGGCCCAGCATGACGCGGATACCCTGCTGTTTAAGATGGTGAATCGCCCGTATGGCATCCGCTTTTTCCGGCGCCAGGGCCACGACCCGCAGCGTTTGCCGGGAGCGAGCAATCAACGTATCCAGCTCGGCGATATCCAGTTCGCGGAACAACTCAGGGGGATGGGCGCCTTTATTCTCTGGCGTGAAATAGGGGCCTTCAAGATAGCTCCCCAGTACCAGGGCGCCGGGGCCGCCGGAAAGCGTGCGCCGGGCTATACGTTCCAGCGCACGGTGGATGGCCTGCAACGGCGCGGTGACGGTGGTGGGGAGCCAGGCTCCCACTCCCTCGCGAATTTTATACATCGCCAGCCTGTCGAGTGCTTCCGCTGCCTCGTCCATCACATCCATGCCCGCGCCGCCGTGAACATGCGTATCGATGTAGGCCGGGCAAAGCAGATCGGCATCGCGAGCGGTGACGCCAACCGGGATGGGCTCGATGGCGGTCATTACGCCCGCGTCCATACGAAGCTGATGATCGGCAAGCCAGCCCTGCTCGGTTAGCAAGCGTCTGGCACGCAGAATGTGCGTCATATTCCTTCCTCAACCGGTTTTTCTTCGCGACAGCGCGCCAGTTCATCGACCAGACTGGTTAACCCGCGATGCCCGCATTCCAGCGCCTGCAGGCGAAACGCCTCGCTGTTCAGCCCTTCTCGTTCCAGCACCATTTCAAGCACTAGCTGCAAATTCGTGCCGGTAATCACCTCGCGCCCGGGTTTTTGCATTGCCAGCGTCGAGGCTACGCGAAAGGGGGTTCCCCCCAGGAGATCGGTCAGAAAAACGATATCGTTCTGCGCATCCAGTGCGTTGACTGCCTGCTCAAGCTGCGCCGTCAGCAGGGCTGTGGTTGAGGTTTCTGGAAAGTCGATAGCAATAAACTGCGATTGTTCACCCAGAATTTGCTTCATCGCCATTTCCATACCGCTGGCAAAGCCGCCATGCCCCGTCAAAATAATGCCTAACATCGAATACCTCTTTGTCTTTACAGGAAGTGGCAGAATTTACCCACAACGCCCAGCACAACGGTGAGCGCGATAAGGCGCAACGGGCTCCAGCCGCGGCGCACCAGCCAAAACATGGTCAGGGTATAAACCAGCGGCAGAAACGCCGGCATCAGTTTATCGATGACATCGGTTTGCAGTTTCACCACCGCATCACCCGCGGTGATCTCCAGCGTGGTGCTGAGGCGGACATAGGTGGCCACCAGCGCGCCAATGACCGTCATGCCAACAATCGACGCCGCGTGTCCGACTTTTTTGGTATTGGCTTTAATCAAAGGGATCGCCGCCACCCCCATACGATACGCGTAGTGCGCAAGACCAAAGCGCAATCCGAGATGGACCACGTTAAACAGCACAATAAACACCACCGCGCCGAGGATAGAGCCTTGTAGCGCGAGGCTGGCCCCAATCCCGCCGCAAATGGGCAGTAGCGTCAGCCAGAACATTGCATCGCCAATCCCACCGAGCGGGGCGCCAACGGCGATTTTGGTGCTCTGAATGCTGTTGACATCCTGCTTGGAGCGTTCCATGGCGAGAATGATGCCGATAACAAATGTCACCAGGAAAGGGTGGGTGTTGAAGAACCCCATATGCCCTTTCATGGCTCGCGCCAGGTCGCGTTGATTGGTATGGATCTTTTTCAACGCCGGCAGCAGACCGTACAGCCAGCCTGAAGCCTGCATACGTTCATAGTTGAACGAGGCCTGCAAAAGCATGGAGCGCCAGGCGACGCGGTTAATGTCTTTTTTCGTCAGCTCCGCACCGAGACTCTGGTCTTCGTAGACGTTTTCATTCACGCCGGAAAGCAGCGTCTCTTCAGGGGCGGAGACGCCTGGCAGAGTGGTTTGATTAGATGCCATCTTCGAATTCCTCTTTCTGTGCCGCAGATGCAGTCGGTTCAGGAGATTTACGCAGCAGGTCTATTAGCGCCATTGCCAGCGCCGCGGCGGCAATGGCCAGCACCGGTAGCTTCAGCCAGGCTGCGGCGACAAAACCGATGATAAAATAGGGGATATAGACGTTTTTCATCATGATTTTCAGCAGCACGGCGAAGCCGATAGCAGGCATAATGCCGCCAGCCACCCCGAGACCGTCGATCAGGCGCTCAGGCAGGACATCAATGGCCGTTTTCGCATGTTCCGCGCCGAAATAGATCGGCAGAAAAGCACAGAGAAAATAGAAAACCCCCAGCGCCAGCAGCGCCAGATAGTTCACCCGTTCAATACCGCGGGTATCGGCATTCGCTGCCATACGGTCGCAGCGAGACATCACCCCTGACATCACCGAGAACAGGAAGGTGATCCCCATTTGTACTGCGACGGCGAAGGGCACGGCGACACCGACGGCAACGTCAGGTTTCACGCCGGTGGTAATGGCGAAGGTGGTGCCGACGATGGTGCCGATAATCACGTTTGGCGGCTGAGCACCGGCCAGCGGGGCCAGCCCCATCCAGACCAGTTCCAGCGTACCGCCGGTTAAAATACCGGTATGCAGATCGCCGAGAATCAGGCCAACCAGCGGGCCGAGCACCACCGGGCGATGCATGTGTGTTAAGCCATTGAACATATCCAGGCCCGCAATAAAGGCCAGAATGCCCAACGCAGATGCCTGCAACAGACTGATTTCCATTATGAATCCCTCAGAGTAGTTTAAAGAGATCCAAAGCGGGTTCTGTCGGAACGCCCTGAACAAAGCATTCCACCCCGGCGGCCTTAAGGCCGTTAAACGCCGCAATATCGTCAGCGTCTACAGAAACCGTTTTGGCAATGTGTTGTTTGCCATTGGCGTAGTGCATATTGCCTACGTTGATACGTGTGACGGGAACGCCGCCTTCGACCAGGCGTAAGAAATCGGCGGGCGTTTTGCAGACCAGCAGAATCTTTTGTCGATCGGCGGCGCGGTGGATATTGTCGATAACCTTTTGCAGTGACCAGAAGCGTACGGCGATCCCTTCCGCCAGGACCATTTCCATCAGGTTCTGTTGTACCGGGTCTTCAGCAACCTCATCATTGGCCACCAGTACCAGGTTCGCTCCGGCAAATCCGACCCATTGGACACCCACCTGACCGTGGATCAAACGTTCATCAATACGGCTTAAGACAATGTTTGGCATCGCGTTTTCCTCTTCGTTGTTATGCGTTATGGGACGTCATGCCCACACAGGCGGCGTGGTACTGCTGGAGTATGTCCTGAATGTGATCGAGGATGAGTTCTCGCGGCTCCGCCTTGAGATCGCCCTCGCGAACTTTGATGTACTGCAGGGGCATATACTGACTGAGGAGCGGCAGCGGGAGCGGCCAGTCCGCGAGATTACGCACCAGGCGGGCAAACGCCTCATCGATTTGCCGATCCGGCCAGTAGTAGCGCACGCGGTCTGAATAGCTATAGCCTCGCGCCAGACGCCGCGCATGACCATCGCCGTGATAGTGGTTTTGCCAGTATTCCGGGCGATCGAGCATCACGTTTTCCAACACCTGACGCAGTCCGGAGCAGGCCTTCGCAGGCAGCAGTTCTTCCTCGATTGCCGCCAGTGAGAACAGCGCTTCACGCAGGGCGAAGGTGAGCGCCGGGCCAACCTTCAAAATAGCAAAGTGATCTTTAACCAGCTGCCGCAGCGCCTGCGGCGTCTGGTAATCGGTCGAGTGGGCTTCAAAGACCAGCGCGTCATAGTCTTCAACCATGGCGCTAAGCGCTTTGGCTCGCAGGGGTTGATAGTCGATGATATGCGTGTGATCGAATTCGACGCCGGGCTGTACCACTAACCCGACGATACGTGGCCAGATAGCGGTCAGCCCGCGTAGCTCAAAGGCATGTCGATGTGCTTCCAGCGTCGCACGCGCGGCATCAGGTGTCGTGACCTGTAGTTCGGTCAGGGTTTCATGGGCCCCGCCTGGGACGGGGACTTCGGTGCCGATGACGTAGACCAGGTCAGATTCGCCAAAACGTTCGCGACAGGTCTCTTCCGCCACCTGAGCCAGCCGCGCGGCGCGTTCGGCGACGATGTCATCGGTTAGCGGTAGCGGATCGCCTTCGCAGGACATACTGCAATCGAGGTGGATCTTTTTAAAACCGGCGGCGACGTAGCTTTTTATTAAATCATCGGCATTCGCCATCGCCTGGGCGGCAGGCAGGGTTTGCCAGCGGTTGGGCCCAAGATGATCGCCGCCGAGGATCAGCTGTGATTGGGGAAAATCGAGCGAATCGGCGAGCTGGTGGACAAAACCGCGGAAATCAGCCGGCGTCATGCCGGTATAACCGCCGAACTGATCGACCTGATTGGATGTGGCTTCAATCAGTAGCGGGGTCTGCTGCGCCCGGGCGTAACGAATGGCGGCCTCAAGTACCAGTGGATGGGCGGAACAGACGGCATAAATACCGTTGCCCCCACCTTGTTTATGCTGCGCCACCATTTTTGTCAGATGTTTCACTTTCCTCTCCATTTCGGATGGTAATGAGATTGATCTTTCGTTTTGTTTCATTAAATACTGCATTATGGTGATGTAAAAATAAAACGAAAGATAATGGTTTTCCGATCTGTTTCACAAAAGAAACATAATGAAAGTTTTCAGCGAGGGGCGTTACGCTTCCCCCTGGCGTTGTGGGGCTTGCATTCGGCTAAAAGAAAGGTGTTAATAGGGGAATCGAAATGAAACGAAAGATTTGATGAAAGGAATACTTATGAGCGGCAGCGACTCTTCTGCAGATAAGCGCACCAGCGGCACCAGTGAAAGGCGGGAGCAGATTATCCAGCGCTTACGGCAGCAGGGAAGCGTGCAGGTGAACGATCTTTCCCTTTTATACGGTGTCTCGACGGTCACCATTCGCAACGATCTGGCCTTCCTTGAAAAACAGGGGATTGCGGTTCGCGCCTACGGTGGCGCGCTGATCTGCGATGGGACCATGCCGGCTCCCGAACCGTCGGTGGAAGATAAAAGTTCGCTCAATACCGCAGTGAAGCGCAGCATTGCGCGGACGGCGGTAGAACTGATTCAGCCGGGGCATCGCATTATTCTCGACTCCGGGACCACCACCTATGAAATCGCCCGCATGCTGCATCAGCATTCGGACATTATTGCGATGACCAACGGGATGAATGTGGCGAATGCGCTACTGGCTGCCGAAGGGGTAGAACTGTTAATGACCGGCGGACATCTGCGCCGTCAGTCGCAGTCGTTTTATGGCGATCAGGCCGAACAGTCTTTGCTGAATTACCACTTCGATATGCTTTTTCTTGGCGTCGACGCCATCGACCTCGATCGCGGTGTGAGCACCCACAATGAAGATGAAGCCCGCCTGAACCGACGGATGTGTGAAGTGGCGGAACGCATTATCGTCGTCACCGATTCCACCAAATTTAATCGTTCGAGCCTGCATAAGATCATCGATACGCAACGCATTGATATGATTATTGTCGATGAAGGGATTCCGACGGAAAGCCTGGAAGGGCTGCGTAAGTGCGGGATTGATGTGCGGCTGGTGAAGCGCCAGGAGGCGGCATAGACCCCCTTCCTGAGGGAAGAGAGTCTGCGGCCAGGCGGCTGGCGTCGCGCCGCCCGACGGGCAATCAGGTCACCGGCGCCGGATTAAAGACCGCCAGTTGATTATGCAGGCCCCACCGATCGGAGAAGGTTTGCTTGCGGCCGCTGGCGACATCAAGAATCAACCCGAACAGCTTCTGGCCAACCTCTTCAATTGTCTCTTCGCCGGTGGCGATAGTCCCGGCGTTGATATCCATTAAGTCATACCAGCGGTTTGCCAGCTCGGTACGGGTTGCCATCTTGATGACCGGCACGGCGGCCAGGCCATATGGCGTGCCGCGCCCGGTTGTAAACACCTGGACCGTAATCCCGGAAGCAACCTGCTGAGTGCCGCAGACAAAGTCGCTGGCCGGCGTCGCCGCGAAGATCAGGCCGCGTTTGGTTGGGCGCTGACCCGGTGAGAGGACCTCGGCAATCGCGCTCTTGCCGGATTTGGCAATCGAGCCCAGTGCTTTTTCCACCACGTTCGCCAGGCCGCCTTTCTTATTGCCGGGGGAAGGATTGGCGCTGCGATCGGTTTGGCCTGAATCGAGATAGTTATCGTACCAGGCCATCTCTTCAAGCAGACGCTTACCCACTTCTTCGTTGATGGCCCGCGGCGTCAGCAGATGGATAGCATCGCGAACTTCAGTCACCTCAGAAAACATGACGGTTGCGCCACAGCGGACCAGCAGGTCGGAGGCATAGCCGACCGCCGGGTTGGCGGTCACCCCGGAAAAGGCATCGCTGCCGCCGCACTGCATGCCCACCACCAGTTCAGAAGCCGGACAGGTTTCACGCTGACGGGCATTCAGTTTTGCCAGATGTTGTTCCGCTACCTGCAAAATATCGTCAACCATTGACTGGAACCCGACATGCTGTTCATCCTGCAGGCGGATGATACTGGCGCTGTCGACGGCGACGGGCTCGACATCCTCGCTGCCCTGAAGCAGGCGTTCCGGCTGGAGCTTTTCACAGCCGAGTCCCACCACCATGACTTCACCGCCGAAATTGGGGTTCAGCGCGAGGTTATGGATTGTGCGAATGGGGATCACGGCGGCCGGGGCGTTGATCGCCACGCCGCAGCCATACAGGTGGTTGAGAGCGACCACGCCGTCGACATTCGGGTATTTCGGCAGCAGGTCTCGTTCAATAATTTTCACCACATAATCGACGACGCCGGCGACGCAGTGCACGCTGGTCGTGATACCGAGCAGGTTTCTGGTTCCGACGCTGCCATCGGTGTTGCGATACCCTTCAAAGGTGTAGCCGGTCAGCGCAGGCAAAGGCTGCGGAATTTTGTTTGCCAACGGCAGCGTGTTCAGCGGCGGCGCCTTCGGCAGTTCGACCAGCGATTCGTCAATCCAGCTACCCTGCGGGATATCACGCACCGCGTAGCCAATGACTTCGCCATAGCGGAGGATTTCACCGTGCACGGGAATATCAACCAATGCCACTTTGTGACCTTGCGGAATATGCTCGATGAGCGTTAGCCCATCAGGGAAATGCGTTCCGGCCTTTAAACCTCGATCGTTAACAATAATCGCTACATTATCCGTTTCGTGTACTTTTATATAAAACGCCGTCGGCGATTCTTGTCTGATTTCAATGTCAGCCATTGTCCAGTATTCTCCAGCAAGGTGCGAATAATAAAATAAAACGGCTATTCAGTTTCTGATGAACGAATTTCCTGGGCCAAGAATGTCAGGTGTTTTGCTTGAGATGTGTGATCCCAGTCACTCATTGTTGCGGGAGCAAATCCGCTGCCGGGGGCAATCCATGGAACTGTGCATCAGCGCCCATTGATTATGGCGTATGCACAATTTTAATGATTATTTATTCCATTTTATGGGGTTTATGCACGGTGTTCTATTGTCGTGAGCTGATTATACTGAGTCATGCTTACTATGCGCCGGATGAGTAAATATATGCTTCTGATCGCGGTTTATACATTAAGAGATCCGCCAATAATAAATAAATGAAGCGACTGGCTCTGATTCAACGCAGCGCGAATCTTCGGCGGATGTCTGGCCTGATGGCAATGAATTATCCCCCGTTTATTGTCGGCGACATTCAATATATGGAACTGCAGAAATAATTAACGGTTAAGCGACAAGGTATAAGTGATGAATAACGATATCTTTCCCAACAAATTTAAGGCGGCGCTGGCGGCGCATCAGATTCAAATTGGCTGCTGGTCCGCCCTGGCCAGTCCCATCAGCACCGAAGTATTAGGCCTGGCCGGTTTCGACTGGCTGGTGCTGGACGGCGAACATGCGCCGAACGATATCTCTACCTTTATCCCCCAACTGATGGCGCTGAAAGGCAGCGTCAGCGCGCCGGTTGTGCGCGTACCGACCAACGAACCGGTGATCATTAAGCGCCTGCTGGATATTGGTTTCTATAACTTTCTGATCCCGTTCGTGGAAAGCGAAGAAGAAGCGATCAACGCCGTCGCCGCCACGCGCTATCCGCCGGAAGGGATTCGCGGCGTCTCCGTGTCGCACCGCGCCAATATGTTTGGCACGGTGCCGGATTACTTCGCGCAGTCGAACCAAAACATCACCATCCTTGTGCAAATTGAAAGCCAGCAGGGGGTGGACAACGTTGATGCGATTGCCGCTACGGCGGGCGTCGACGGTATTTTTGTCGGCCCAAGCGACCTGGCCGCCGCGCTGGGACATCTGGGCAACGCCTCTCACCCGCAGGTCCAGCAGGCTATCCAGCACATCTTTGCGAGCGCGAAAAAGCACGGCAAGCCGAGCGGCATTCTGGCGCCGGTAGACGCGGATGCGCGCCGCTATCTGGCATGGGGGGCGACCTTTGTCGCCGTCGGCAGCGATCTGGGCGTATTCCGCTCCGCCACGCAGAAACTGGCTGATTCCTTTAAGAAATAACCGTCACCGGAATAAGAGAGAAAGACATGACAATGAAAGTTGGTTTTATTGGCCTTGGCATCATGGGTAAACCCATGAGTAAAAACCTCCTCAAAGCGGGTTACTCATTGGTGGTTGCCGATCGTAATCCGCAAGCCATCGCAGAAGTGATTGCCGCAGGCGCTGAAACCGCCGCTTCGGCGAAAGCGATAGCTGAACAGTGTGAGGTGATCATCACCATGCTGCCGAACTCCCCGCATGTGAAAGAGGTGGCGCTGGGCGACGGCGGCATTATCGAAGGGGCGAAGCCGGGCACCGTGCTGATTGATATGAGCTCTATCGCGCCGCTGGCGAGTCGCGAAATCAGCGATGCGCTAAAGGCGAAAGGCGTAAATATGCTGGATGCGCCGGTCAGCGGCGGCGAGCCGAAAGCCATCGACGCTACTCTGTCCGTCATGGTTGGCGGCGATAAAGCGATTTTTGACCAATATTATGACCTGCTGAAAGCGATGGCAGGCTCTGTCGTGCATACCGGCGATATCGGCGCCGGTAATGTGACCAAGCTGGCCAACCAGGTGATCGTGGCGCTGAATATTGCGGCCATGTCTGAAGCCTTGACCCTGGCGACCAAAGCTGGCGTGAACCCGGATCTGGTGTATCAGGCAATCCGCGGCGGTCTGGCCGGCAGCACCGTGCTGGATGCCAAAGCGCCCATGGTGATGGATCGCAACTTTAAACCGGGTTTCCGTATCGATTTGCATATCAAAGATCTGGCGAATGCGCTGGATACCTCCCACGGGGTGGGCGCACAGCTGCCGCTGACCGCGGCGGTGATGGAGATGATGCAGGCGCTGCGCGCGGATGGTCTGGGTACCGCTGACCACAGCGCACTGGCGTGTTACTACGAAAAACTGGCGAAAGTGGAAGTCACTCGCTAACAAGAAGGGCGGAGGACGCCCTGTCATTCTTGCCTTGCGCGGCACTGTCAGGCTAATCACTATGAAAATCGTAATCGCCCCAGACTCGTATAAAGAAAGTCTCTCGGCCACTGAGGTTGCACAGGCTATAGAAAAAGGTTTTCGGGAGATTTTCCCCGATGCGCTCTACGTGAGGGTTCCGCTCGCCGATGGCGGAGAAGGGACTGTTGAGGCGATGATCGCCGCGACCCAGGGAACCAAAATGAGCGCGTGTGTGACGGGGCCGCTGGGTGTACCGGTTGATGCCTGCTGGGGGCTTTCCGGGGATGGTCAAACCGCATTCATTGAAATGGCGGCGGCCAGCGGGCTGGGGCTGGTGCCTCCCGCGCAGCGTAATCCGCTGTTGACGACCTCGCGCGGCACCGGTGAGCTGATTTTGCAGGCGCTGGAGCATGGGGCGAGAAATATCATTATTGGCATTGGCGGCAGCGCGACCAACGACGGGGGGGGCAGGGATGGTGCAGGCGCTGGGAGCGCGGCTTCGCGACGCGAACGGCGTGGATATTGGCGACGGCGGTGGCAGCCTTGCCTGCCTGAATTCGATTGACCTGTCGGCGCTGGATGTGCGTTTGCAGGGATGTTCAATTCGCGTGGCCTGCGATGTCTCTAACCCACTGACTGGCGAGACGGGCGCTTCGTGGATTTTCGGCCCGCAAAAAGGGGCGACGCAAGCGATGATCCTCGAGCTGGATCGTAATCTTGAGCACTATGCCGATGTCATTAAGCGAACCCTGCGCGTCGATGTCAAAGAGGTCGCCGGAGCCGGTGCCGCAGGCGGCATGGGCGCGGCGCTGATGGCATTTCTGAATGCTGAATTACGTAGTGGTATTGAGATTGTGACCCAGGCGCTGAATCTGGAAGAGCATATTCTTGACTGTTCGCTGGTGGTGACCGGTGAAGGACGGCTCGACAGTCAAAGCATTAGCGGTAAGGTGCCGGTCGGCGTCGCGAGCGTGGCGAAAAAATACCATAAGCCGGTGATTGGTATTGCCGGCAGCCTGGCCCGCGATGTCGGCGTGGTACATCAGTATGGCATCGACGCGGTATTCAGCGTGCTGACCACTATTACGAGCCTGGAGGAGGCCTTTCGCGGCGCGTCGGACAATATTTATCGCGCTTCACGGAATGTTGCCGCGACTTTGCAGGTCGGGATTGTGATGGAAGGATGACAACCGGCGGTAAACCTTTTATACTTCGCGCCGAAGCTGACCAGACAGTCGCCGCTTCGTCGTCGTCCTCTTCGGGGGAGACGGGCGGAGGGGAGGAAAGTCCGGGCTCCATAGGGCAGGGTGCCAGGTAACGCCTGGGGGGGAAACCCACGACCAGTGCAACAGAGAGCAAACCGCCGATGGCCCGCGCAAGCGGGATCAGGTAAGGGTGAAAGGGTGCGGTAAGAGCGCACCGCGCGACTGGTAACAGTTCGCGGCACGGTAAACTCCACCCGGAGCAAGGCCAAATAGGGGTTCACAAGGTACGGCCCGTACTGAACCCGGGTAGGCTGCTTGAGCCAGTGAGCGATTGCTGGCCTAGATGAATGACTGTCCACGACAGAACCCGGCTTATCGGTCAGCTTCCTCATTCACCGAAAACCCCCGTCAGTAATGGCGGGGGTTTTTGCTTATTGCATAGAAATAAAAAAAGATGACTGACTGTCCACGACGCTATCCCTAAAGACAAAGCGTCTTAGCGGTCAGCTTCAACTCGTTCAATGAGCAATACCCTTTTTCACTAGTCATCATCGTACCCACCCAAGATACTTTCACCTCCGCCGCTCTGAAGCGGGACAATCACATCATCCATGAAGTCCTTTCTTTGATATTTCACAGACCGGATGAAAATCTACGAAATATTCATGCAACGAATATTTTGAAATTGCGTTTTATTTTTATTGAAAATAACTTCCTTGGTGTGGGCGTTATTTGTACAATAGATTACGTATGAGGGAAAATTCACAACAAGCAGAGGGACTTATGCAGCAATACACTAATG
Organism: Raoultella sp. T31; assembly: GCF_002806725.1. Classification (NCBI taxonomy): domain Bacteria; kingdom Pseudomonadati; phylum Pseudomonadota; class Gammaproteobacteria; order Enterobacterales; family Enterobacteriaceae; genus Klebsiella; species Raoultella sp. T31. Next base: position 21,532 of record NZ_PIBO01000032.1, on the reverse strand, counting down.
AACTTACCGCCGAAATACTGGCAGCCTTTGACCAGTCACCATTCACAGCTGAGCAGCTCGCGGAAATGAACGAAGAAGCCCGTAGCCTGATCGCTGAAAGAAATGACTACAACCTCGCTCATCCAGTTACAGCCGCTTATCTGGTCGCTACAGAAGGCAGCTTAACCCGCGATGGAGGAACGGTTTTCAGTGAATACAACGGGCAGCAGATCGAAATTGAGGGCGGTGTACGGCTAAATGTTTCTCTTGTGGGTGATGAGGTTCGTTATCCGGATGGAGCCTCCGCGAAGATTAGCACCGGGGCAGGAAATACTTCTGGTGACTCCGTCGCTCTTGTTGGTAGTTCACTCGATAACGGCGACGAAATAATCAGTAGCCCTCAGGGAAGTGTCAGAAGGTCAGTCCGGGCCGGAGAATCCTTACCAGAAAACTTTCTGAAATAAGGCGGTCACTATGGCATCGGTAAACAGAGGCTGTACGGTTCACGGTAAAAATGTTGGGCTACACGGGGATAAAACCTCAACAGGCGCACAATGTATTGCCGCTCGCCCCGGTATGTCGGTCATGGGCAAGTTAAAACTCTACATTGGTGATAAGACCACACCTTGCCCGAAATGCGGGGAAGTAGGGGTAATTATTACCGGCGATCACCGACAAACGAATGGCGAAGCTGTCGCCGTAGATGGTTCGGTCATTCACTGCGATTGCCCGATGGGCTCAAACTTCCTTATCGCCCCCGGAACGGTGCAGGTCAATGATCCTTTCGGTGTTTTAGAACCACCAGTAAATAAAGCCGCCGCCGCTGCGGCAGCGCTGAGTGCATTACCTGTCTTTGCAAAATCCTGTCTACGGGGGGAAGGTTGCACCGACGCAGGGACCGATCAGGAATCCGTTGATAATTTCGGTCATGCTGGCTATTACTGTGCAACTCCTCAAGCGGAACAACCAGAAGAAGAACCCGTTCAGCATGCACAGGCAGCAAAGAAACACAAACCAGCTGAACCAACACCACCACCAGAAGACAACCGCCCGTGGTATAAGCGCCTTTTCAGTTCCCCGGATACAACTAAAGCCACTGTGACAGCAGGAACGGCAACAGCAAGAGCCGCGACAACTGCCGGGATTACGACAGGTGCGACGACTGAGGCCGGGTATGCGACATTGCAAAAAATCGGCGGGAACCTTACTGCCGCTGGTCGTTGGATTACGCCTAACCCCTCAACAGTTTTTCTATTCGGTATGTTCTACTCGCCAAAACTCAACAGCGGCGAGCAGGACTATATCGACAGGATGCGCCTTGAACAGGCAGCACAGAAAAAAGAAGATGTTCCAACCCGCGTGCGTTTTCGCTGGGAGGCTGACCAGTACGGCACCATGAGACCGAAAGGATTCCACGTCAGCGCCAGAGGCGGGCAGGATAAAGTTCCGGTGCGTATGCTTCAGAAGAACACCACTACGGGGAATTACGAATTCTGGGAAGATGGTGCAACTAAACCGATTATTGTCTGGACACCAGATGATCCTGGATATGCTTCACCTTCCAACACTGGCAAGCAGGATAACGTCTACATTCCGCCGAACGTGCTGGTTTACCCGGAAAGTGAAATCGACAGCCCGTGGTCAACGGAAACACCCGCACCGGGAGAACGCTCCTTCCGGGATTATATTCTTGTACATCCAGCCGGGATCTTTGACCCAGTTTATATCTATCTAAACGCGGCTCACAAATACCATACACCTCCAAAAGAAAATCCGCCGTTGCCGGCATTCCCTGATGCAAAAAAAACACAGGCTAAAACCCCTGTGAAAGGTGGTGGGAAATTGCGAAATAGATGGAAAGATTCTGAGGGGAAAATTTATGAATGGGATTCACAGCATGGCACAGTCGAGGTGTATGATCGTTCTGGCCGCAATCACTTAGGCGAGTTCAATCATATTACTGGAGAGCAAACAAAACCTGCTAATCCAACCAGAAAGGTGGAGAAATAATGATAGTTTACACAATTGATGCTTACAGCAAGGTAGATGAAAATTTACTTTTTGAAATCGATATACCAGAAAAAAATGCCAATACATTAGCCGAAATTATGGGATTAAACGCTGAGGATAAAGCTGATTTCATGCATGGTATTGGTGTTTACAATATCAACAAAGAACAAGCCATTCTTTTGGAGGTATTGCTAGGTAGGACATTTTACTCCAGTGATCTTACCCTGCAACTTTCGGCTGGAGAAATTTGACACTTGGCTCAAAAAGCAAACCAGTCTAGCAGACCCAACCAGAAATGTAGAAAAGTGATGATAATCAATTCTGTGGAAGTACCGCTTCATGTTCAATGAATACACTGACCTGAAAAGTGCTCTTGGCCTCTCCAGCCGTTCAATCACTCATCGGTGGAATGAAACAGGCGTTAGCGATATCGAAGGTTACGCGACACACATCGAGAAGCTGGCGAAATACGTCAAATGGATGGAAACAGCCGGGAAGATCGGCATTGGCCTTTCAGCATTGGATACCGCAGCGAAGATCACTGAAGCCTGCACTGTGGGGCGAGATTGTGCCAAAATCTCGTTTACTTCCATTGGTGAGTTTGCAGGTAGCTTAGCTGGGGGGGCTTTGGCAAGCAGAATTATCCAAGGCAGCGCAGCAAGTTCAATCTGCGCAGTGGTACTGGGGGCTGCAACAATAGAGGCTGGCGGCGCAGGTGCCTTGCTCTGCACGATCGGCGTAAGTGGTGGTATAGCATACGGTAGTGATAAGGCATTATCTGCGGTAGGAGAGTACTCCGGCGAGCTTTTATACAAGGTAAGCAGCAATGATTAATACTCCAGATAAAGTATTCCTCGTGGCTACTTGCCTTGGTACTGTGTTCATCATTGCCAGTGTAATAGCCTCACTTCTGAACAGGAAAAGATTTAAAGAGGTCTGTCAGCTATACAAAGAGAAGTTTGGCTGCCTTCCCGATGCCGTATTACTGTTCGAGAACGTTAACTCACTTTACTTCAAGGGCGCATACGGCATAAAAACGCAGTTCATATTTATGCCGCTATTGTGGAATAAAAGCTCAATACTGACCAAAAATGATGATAAAGATTTCATCCGGGGACTACCGAAACGGATTATCAGACCATTTTATGTAGAGGCACTTCTTGGTCTGATTAGTATAGTATTTTTTGTAATCTCAGGGATTTTGATGCTGGCGATAAAACATAGTTGGGTGTAAAAGGCACGTCTCTTAGCGGGCTTTGCTCTGAGACACAAAGTGAGATACAGTCTGCGACACAAGACAACCCCTGCGCCGTAGATACCTGACGTATGGTTGAACGGAGCCGGCTTATCAGTCAGCTTCAACTCATTCAAAAACGCCCTGCGCAGGATAAGCTAAGCAGGGCGTTTTGCTATTTCCGAAGGTGACCGTTCAGGCGGCGTTTTCTTCATCCTGAATCCGCATCTCGGCTTCTGAAACAATGGCTTCCAGTTCGCTGAGCATCTGTTCATAACCAAAACTGACGACCTGCGTTGGCTCCGTTAACAGCGGCTCGGGCGACGATACGGCTTTCTTTGCTTTCTTCTTATGCTTACTCACTGACAGACTCCATGACTCCCGTTATTACACCGGTAAATCTATCAGTAAAGCCCGCAACGGCGTATCAGCAACGAGGGTAATGTTAGCTTCGTCACGAATAAACGCTCCGTCACCGCAGGTCAGGGCCTGTTTTTCTTCTTCATCGGCGACCGCATGCACCGTTCCATGGATCGATTGCAGGTAGGCGCGCGGCCCATGGATCCGGACATCAACCTGTTCGCCTTTGGCGAGATCGAGGTGGTGGATCCACACCTGCTGACGCAGCTGTAAACTGTTTTGCGCGCCGTCAGGCGACGCGAGCAGCTGTTGCCCGCTACCGGCGATAGCCATTTTCTGCACCAGCGGATTTTCTCGCTGCGGGCAGGCATCCAGCCACAGCTGCATCCGCGTCAGCGAACCGTCTTTACTCAGATTGTGCTCGCTGTAACTCACCCCCGGCTGAGTGGATATCAGCAGCGCTTCACCGGCCTTTGCCTGTACATGGTTGCCGTCACTGTCACGATATTCCGCCTCCCCTTCCAGAATCAGGTTCAGGATATCGACTTTCGGGTAGGTACGCGGTTGAAACGACGCGCCGGGTGCCAGAACTTCCTGGTTGAGGACGCGTAAAGACGCGTAACCTAACAGTTTAGGGTCAAAGTAGTGTCCGAAGGAAAAGGTGTAGCGGGCCTGCAGCCAGCCGAAATCTGCTTGTCCGCATTGTTTGGCTGTTCGGGTAGTAATCATTTTCTTGACCTCTCTTTACACTAAATCAATGGTAAAGGTATGGACGCTGTATTGTTAGCCAGATATTCTGCCCGGTATATTCAAATTTCCTGAATGAGAGTGCTATGGCCAGAGAGAGAGCATTAACGCTGGAAGCGTTACGCGTAATGGACGCTATCGACAGGCGCGGGAGTTTTGCTGCTGCGGCTGATGAACTCGGACGAGTGCCCTCAGCCCTCAGCTACACCATGCAAAAGCTGGAAGAGGAGCTGGATGTGGTGCTGTTTGACCGCTCAGGACACCGGACAAAATTCACCAACGTTGGGCGGATGTTACTGGAACGCGGGCGCGTGTTGCTGGAAGCGGCCGATAAACTCACCACCGATGCCGAAGCGCTTTCGCGCGGCTGGGAAACGCATCTGACCATCGTGACCGAAGCCCTGGTACCGACCCTGGACTTTTTCCCGCTGATTGAGAAGCTGGCAACCAAATCAAATACCCAGCTGTCGGTGCTTACCGAAGTGCTGGCCGGCGCGTGGGAGCGGTTGGAACAGGGGCGTGCGGATATTGTGGTCGCCCCGGACATGCATTTTCGTTCCTCATCGGAGATTAACTCTCGCAAACTCTATTCGGTACTGAGCGTCTATGTCGCTGCGCCGGATCACCCCATTCACCAGGAGCCGGAGCCGCTTTCCGAGGTGACGCGGGTAAAATATCGCGGCGTGGCGGTGGCCGATACCGCCCGCGAGCGTCCGGTTCTGACGGTACAGCTGCTCGACAAACAGCCGCGCTTAACGGTCAGTACCATTGAAGATAAACGTCAGGCTCTGCTGGCGGGGCTGGGGGTGGCGACGATGCCCTATCCGCTGGTCGAGAAAGACATCGCCGAAGGGCGCTTACGGGTTGTCAGCCCGGAATATACCAATGAAATCGACATCATTATGGCGTGGCGCCGCGACAGCATGGGCGAAGCGAAGTCATGGTGTCTGCGCGAGATCCCTAAGCTGTTTGCCGGGAAATAAATCCGCTATGCGCTCCTTCCGCGGGAGGAGCGCATCTTTCACGATGACAGGGGTTTGGGATCCGGCCCGAAACGGTTGTTGCCGGGCGTACCGTTCTGGCAATTGAAGAGCAGGATGATAAGCCAGCCAATAACCGGAATCAGCAGCAGCAACAGCCACCACGCCGAGCGATCCGTATCGTGTAAACGGCGAAACTGCACCGCCCACCATGGTAAAAAGACCAGCACGCCATAAATCGTCGTCAGGATGCCTTCACCTCCTGCGCGTTGCCATCCCAGCATTTTATCGATGATGCTCAGTACGCCGGTCAGGATGATGTTGACCAGAATAAACATCCAGTACTCTTTGCGGCGTGCGCGGCCGCCAAATCCAATATAGTTTCTCAGTACTTTTAAATACCAGTCCATTTTTACGCCTCGGTTAACGGTCAATCACTTGTTTTTAAAGCGATCGCAATAAGAATAGACGTGAATAGCAGGCGGGTAAATATTCAGGATCTGAAAATATCGGGCGCCGGGAATGGCGCCCGGCAGGTTAGCGGAACAGACGGTCCCGGCCGTGCGGCTCGCTGAGATCCTGATGAGGTCCGACGGAGATAATCCCGGTTGGGTTTATCGTTTTATGGCTGCGATAGTAGTGGTTGCGGATGTGGGGAAAACTCACTGTTTCCGCAATGCCCGGTATCTGGTAGATATCGCGCAGGAAACCATACAGATTGGGGTAATCGCTGATACGGCGTTTGTCGCACTTAAAGTGGGTCACGTAGACCGGGTCGAAACGCACGAGGGTAGTCCACAGACGAATATCGGCTTCGGTCAGCTGGCTGCCTGTCAGATAGCGATGCTGGCCCAGAATCTGCTCCAGGCGCTCCAGCGAGGTGAACACGGCATCGACCGCTTCATCATAGGCCTGCTGGCTGGTGGCGAACCCGGCTTTATAGACGCCGTTATTGACGTTGTCGTAGATCCAACCGTTAAGCGCATCGATCTCTTCGCGCAGCGCGGGCGGGTAGTAATCACCCGCGCTGGCGCCGAGGCCGTCAAAGGCGGTATTGAACATGCGGATGATTTCAGCCGACTCATTACTGACGATCGTATGCTGTTTTTTATCCCACAGCACCGGCACCGTGACGCGTCCGGTGTAGTGCGGATCGGCGTGCAGGTAAAGCTGATAGAGGAATTCATGTTGATACAGCGTATCGCCGGTAGCCTCGGGAAAATCGTCGTCGAAAGTCCAGCCGTTTTCCAGCATCAGGGGATGCACCACCGAGACGGAAAGGAAAGGATCCAGGCCTTTGAGCTTGCGCAGAATTAACGTGCGGTGCGCCCACGGGCAGGCGAGGGATACGTACAGGTGATAGCGATCTTTTTCTGCGGCAAAGCCGCCGTCGCCGGAAGGGCCCGGTGCGCCATCGGCAGTCAGCCAGTTGCGGAAGGCTGAAACGGAACGCTTGAAACGCCCTCCGGTGGATTTGGTGTCGTACCAGGTATCATGCCAGACGCCGTCGATTAATTGTCCCATTTTTTCCTCCTTCAGGCTTCAGATAGCAAAAGCGAGGAGATATCTCCTCGCTTTGTTCTTCACTCAGTATAGTGCGCTTACCACTTTTTATTCAGCACGCGGTCGATGCTGAATGCGCCTGGGCCGGTGATGGCCAGCAGCAGGAAACCGCCTGCGATGGTCAGGTTTTTCATGAACATCAGTGAGTTCACGCCTTCAGCAAAGTTGCTGTGGAACAGGAACGCGGTCAGCAGGGTGAAGCCTGCGGTGAACAGCGCGGTGGTACGCGTCAGGAAACCGAACAGAATCGCCAGACCGCCGCCGAACTCCAGCAGAATGGTTAACGGCAGTAATGCGCCCGGTACGCCCATGGCTTCCATATATTGTTGAGTACCCGCATAACCGGTGATTTTTCCCCAACCTGCGGTGATAAACAGGATTGGCATCAGAATACGTGCTACCAGTACACCAACATCTTCTAATTTTTTCATTTCTTACTCCAGAAAACCCAAAGGGCGGCGATTTTGTTTTTTGGTGCAATCCTGCGTAGTTACGCGGGTTTGCTGTCGATGGAGAGAATAGTAGCGAGGCTCGAAAAGAATTGTTAGCAAGGAAAACTGTAGATCTTCATCAAAGATTCTGAGTGATTGCGATCGGCAGACAGCGGTAACCTGGGCAATGAGCAGGGATGACCGCCGTCGCCGGCGGTCGCCGTGGCGATGAAGAGCCGCGTCATGCACGGAGGCATTTACGCCGCGGAACAAAGAAAGTCGGGGACGGGAAGAGGTTTAGAGGGATGATGTCTGGCGCAGCAGGCGTTTTGCCATGCGCCAGGTGCTCCAGAGACCGAAGCCGCGTTTAGTCCAGCGCAGTAAAAAGCGCGGATGACGAACGGACCAGACGGCCATCAGACCACTGCCGACTACCGCCCAGGAGCGCAGGTGCTGGAAGGTTTGCCAGCCGCGGTCTAACGGGGCGGTCGCGTCGAGCCAGTCGCGGCGGCTGGCGATTAAATCCAGCCGCTGCTGTTGGATCTCGCGCAACAGCAGCGCTTTGCGCTGCTCGCGTTGCTGTTTGCTGCTCATTGGCGTTCTTCCTCCAGCAGCGCGCGGTCTTCCGCCAGCTCTTTGCGCGTCAAGCGCAGGAAAGTCGAACGGCGGGCTTTACGCAGCGTCCAGATACCGCCAGTTAATGCGCTGAGAAGCAGCACGGCGGTGGTCGCAATCATCACATACAGCCGATACTGGGGATCGATGGCCCAGATTATCAGAACCAGCAGGCTCATCAGGCCAAAGGCGGCAAACAGCAGCGTCAGCCCCAGCATCAAAAACAGCTGGAAGAGGTTCGCCTTCTCTTCTTCCAGCTCCACGACCACCAGGCGCAGGCGCGTTTCCACCATTTCAACCAGCAGCGTCATGATCCGCTGGCCGATACCGAAAACGCTCTTGCCCGGCCCCTGCGTGTATTGAGAATCCGCCATAATTAACGACGCGTCAGCAGGACACCCAGCACCAGCCCGACGGCTGCGCCAATACCTACACCGGTCCACGGATTTTCGCGGACGTACTCGTCGGTGCGGGCGGCGGTTTCACGCGTTTGTCGGACGATGGCATCGCTGGTTTCACCCAAACGGACGCGGCTTTCCTTCAGCGCGCTTTCTGCCTTGCTACGCAGTTTGCCAATCTCTTCTTTTGACTTATCCGTGGAGGAGTTCAGCACTTCTTCCAGGGTATCAGCCAGAGTCTTCAGTTCTGCACGCAGATCGTCTGCAACGTTGTCTTTAGGCATCTTTCTCTCCTGTAGAGTGGGTCCATAACGTAAAAAGTAACTAACTAGTAATCACGCGACTCGAGCGTTTTCAGCTCTTGCTGCGCTTCATCAAGTTTGTGCTGGCGCTTGCTGATTTTATCCGCATCACCTTTTTTCCGGGCTTCCTTCAGGTCGCGCTGACGTTCAGCAATCTCTTCACGCTGTCTGGCGATTTTTTGCTGATGAGCGGCTCTGAGCTGGCTGTCGCTGCAGTTTGCTTTGACCTGGCTGAGTGCCTTATTCAGGCCATCGATACGGCTCTGATTGTGGTGTTTTTCAGCGTAGCTAATCTCACGCTTAATATCCTGCTCTTTTTCCTGACAGGGAGTGTTGGCAAAGGCGCTGGCGCTAAGCGAACCCAGGACCAGGAGCAGAGCTATGCGGTATTTCATGAATGCTACCTTCCATTGTGTGAGGGCATACCGGGAGATATGCCCGATCCAGTCGATAAACGTCAGCCCGGCGGCTCCCGCAGTCTTAAGCATAGTAAGTAAAACGAGAAACCACCAAACTGCGTGAAAATATTCAGAATTTTGGCTGGTTATCCAAATCTGTGTGGCGCATCGCGCAGACGGGAGAGCCATGCTGTCGGCGTATTCTCGTCCTCCAGCAAAGCAATAATATAACCATGTGGCAGGGCGCGGCCCAACACTTCTTTTGCGGCGATGCCCTGGGCGTTGGAATCAAATTTGATCAACAGGCCGTCTTCTTGCGGTGTGATACTTTTAAAACGAATCCCGTTGGCGTCAAGATGATGCCAGACGGAAAAACCGTCAGGTATGCCAACGCCCCGGGAGACAGGGTGGATAGTCAGGGTTGATTCCTGTTGCTGCGCCGCCAGCCATAGCCAGATCAGCGCGCACAAAAAAACAGAACCGCCCAGCAGCCAGCTAATCCGGTATCGGGAGAGGCTTTTTATGGCCATCATCAGCTCCGGCTTCTGTATTTTTTCTTCCACAGGACCACTAACGAGCCGATTAAACCAAATACCAGCAGCACGACCGGCAGCAGCATCAGGCAGGACATCAGCTGATCCTCATATTTGAGGAACACCGGGGTTTTACCCAGCAGGTAACCCAGGGAAGTCAGAATCAGAACCCACAGCAGACCGCTCATCCAGTTAAAGAACTGGAAGCGGGCATTGCTCAGACCCGAAAGTCCGGCAATAGTCGGCAGCAGCGTACGAACGAAGGCGATAAAACGGCCCATCAACAGGGCGGAGAGCCCGTGTTTATGAAACAGGTGATGCGCGCGCTGGTGGTAGTGGGAAGGCAAATGTGAAAGCCAGTTTTGCACAATCCGCGTATTGCCGAGCCAGCGGCCCTGAATATAGCTGAGCCAACACCCCAGGCTGGCTGCCGTCGTCAGCAGAAGCAGGGTTTCCGGAAAACCCATTGCGCCTTTAGCGATCAGAACGCCGACCAGCACCAGCAGGCTGTCGCCGGGTAAAAAGGCGGCGGGAAGCAGGCCGTTTTCAAGGAATAAAATCATAAATAAGGCAAAATAAAGCATGCCAATCATGGAGGGATTCGCGAGGGTCTCGTAGTCCTGGCTCCATAAAGCATTCAACAATTGGGTTAATAGTTCCATTCACGATTCCTGGTACAGCGGTTAACGTTATGCCTGAACGCAGTGTGTATAGCGATATAGATTCTTATTCGATTAGGGTCGCTGTCGGTGCGTTCTGAACGGTTCCCTGTTAAAAGTGAAATCAGCGCAAGCTCGCTTCAGAACGTCAAAATGCATCTAATTGTAACAAATGCACTGAGTTTACGTCAGAAAAATTGCAGTCAGATGCTGGTTGATTTTGCTGATTGCGGCGGCGGGTGGCGAGTGTCTTTACACAGGCTGACACTATATATGTTTGCTTACCCTGGCTGGGTTGCGGGCAGGCGCTGGCCGCCTGCCTGAAATGAAGATAACCGCTTATTTTGCGCCGTTGGCGGCGGTATCGAGGTGAACGACCGGATTTTCTGCAAACAGATAGCGGTCGGCATTGAATTCAAAATCGTCGCTGGTTTCGTTGAACAACATCAGCTTAGTGTTCTCCAGGTGCTGCCACATGGCCAGTTTCGCCGCGTGCGGATCTTTGCGAATCAGCGCCTTCAGAATTTGGTCATGATCGTCGCACCAGTTATCCACCGTGCGCAGGTCGATATGGTCATGGAGCTTTTTCCAGTACGGGTTATGCACGCGCTGGGTCCACATTTTTTCAACAATAGCGGCTAATGCCGTATTTTGCGTCGCCAGGGCCACCTGGACGTGAAACTGGAGATCCCATTCCGAATCGCGGAAACATTTCTCTTTACGCGCCTTCTCCTGAATCTCCATCAGCTTCATGATGTCCTGCTTGGTTACCTGAGTGGCGGCGAATTCGGCAATATTGCTTTCAATCAGCTGACGCGCCTGCAGCAGCTCAAAGGGACCGTAGCTGGCGAACTCCAGGGTTTCATCAACCGCCTGCTGATGCTTCGGATGATTGGAGATGACGTGGATGCCGGAGCCCTTGCGTACCTCCACATAGCCTTCCACTTCCAGCATGATAATGGCTTCGCGAACCACGGTGCGGCTGACGCTCTTTTCATCGGCGATAAAACGCTCTGCAGGCAGCTTATCGCCCACAAGGTAGACACCTTGTTCAATGCGCGCCTTCAGCTCGGCAGCAAGCTGCTGATACAAACGACGCGGTTCTGTGATTTCCATATTCACTCCCGGAAGATGGCGACAATATTGGATTTGTTATACCACTTTTACCCGCATCTCACCACATTAAGGCATGAAAAAGCCGCCTTCGAAGAGGCGGCCTGGTCAACCTTTCTCACTATATCAGGGCTAGTTTTGCGTCGCCGGCTTAGTCGTTTTGAGCGGTGGGGCGTCGTCATCGGCCGACTTGTTCTTCAGAACGGTCCAGATGACAAGGGCGCCCAGCAGATCGAAGACCGCCAGTACGGCGAACAGCGGGCTGAAACCGATGGTATCCGCCAGAGCGCCAACCACTAGGGCGAACATGGTGCTCGCCATCCAGGCCGCCATACCGGTCAGGCCGTTTGCCGTAGCCACTTCGTTACGGCCAAATACGTCAGAAGAGAGCGTAATCAGCGCACCGGACAGCGCCTGGTGTGCAAAGCCGCCGACGCACAGCAGGGCGATAGCCACGAACGGGCTGGTAAACAGGCCGATCATCCCCGGGCCAATCATCAGCAGTGCGCCCATGGTCACGACCATTTTACGCGACACAATCAGGTTAACCCCAAACCAGCGCTGGAACAGCGGCGGCAGATAGCCGCCAACAATGCAGCCCAGGTCGGCAAACAGCATTGGCATCCACGCGAACATGGCGATTTCTTTCAGGTTAAAGCCATAGACTTTAAACATGAACAGCGGGATCCAGGCATTGAAGGTCCCCCAGGCTGGCTCGGCCAGGAAGCGCGGCAGGGCGATGCCCCAGAACTGGCGGTTGCGCAGGATCTGCCACGGCGACATTTTCTTGCTGTTGTTGGTCTGGTGCTGTGATTCCTGACCGCCGATGATGTAGTCTCGCTCTTCGGTGGTTAATTTTTTCTGGTCGCGGGGGTGTTTATAGAAGACCAGCCATGCCATTGCCCAGATAAAGCTTAAGACACCGGAGATAATGAACGCCATCTGCCAGCTGTGCATTACAATCGCCCAGACCACCAGCGGCGGGGCGATCATCGCGCCGATTGAAGAGCCGACGTTGAAGTAACCCACGGCAATAGAACGTTCTCTTGCCGGGAACCATTCGGAGCTGGCCTTCAGGCCTGCCGGGATCATCGCCGCTTCCGCTGCGCCGACCGCGCCACGAGCCAGCGCTAATCCGCCCCAACTGCCCGCCAGCGCCGTTGAACCACAGAAAACGGCCCACGCGATAGCGAAGAAGGCATAGCCGATCTTCGTGCCCAGTACATCAAGGACGTAGCCCGCCACCGGCTGCATGACGGTATAAGCAGCTGAATAGGCTGCGATGATATAGGAATACTGTTGGGTGGAGATGTGTAACTCTTCCATCAGAGTTGGCGCAGCCGCAGCCACAGTGTTACGTGTCAGGTAACCCAGCACGGTGCCCATTGTCACCAGTGCGATCATGTACCAACGTAACCCTTTAATTTTACGCATGTAAAACCTCATCGTTTGTTATATCTCCGCAGCGCGTGCGGCCATCTTCAAACCCTGTAGCAGGGTTGAGAAGGAGAAACGGAGGGCCCAGCAGGGAAAACCCATATGGCCCGAACCTTGCCATTAATTGTTTTGCTCAATTCGGTATCCATACCGGTCAATGCGATGTAATGAATCATCGCCAGTACATTCCTGTGGTTTATATGTTGCGACGGCAGAAAGATAACTTGTCATACAACTTTAAAGGTTGAGTACTGTCACAAAAGTGGGAAAGTTTATGGGGGTATTATTTCTTGCGAGCAAAGCCAGTACTGGCGCGGCTTGCGCAAGGGTTTACGCCAGAAAGGGGACTTTTTTTGTCAGCGTTTATTGATCTAACTCACGAAAAAGATTTCGGCCTGTGTAAATTGGTGTGATAACTTTGTCAGCATGATCGTCAATCATCTGAAGGGCTCCTCAATGGGGCGAAGAGGAAATGAAAATGACACCATTTATGACCGAAGATTTTCTGCTTGATACCGAGTTTGCCCGCCGTTTGTACCACGACTACGCCAAAGACCAGCCGATTTTCGACTATCACTGCCACCTGCCGCCGCAGCAGATTGCCGAAAATTATCGCTTTCAAAATCTGTATGACATCTGGCTGAAAGGCGACCACTACAAATGGCGCGCGATGCGCACCAATGGCGTGGCCGAGCGCCTGTGTACCGGCGATGCCTCGGACCGCGAGAAGTTTGACGCATGGGCGGCAACCGTACCGCATACGATCGGCAACCCGCTTTATCACTGGACACATCTGGAGCTGCGCCGCCCGTTTGGTATTACTGGTAAGCTGCTCTCCCCGTCCACCGCGGATGAAATCTGGAATCAGTGTAACGATCTGCTGGCCCAGCAGAGCTTCTCCGCCCGCGGCATCATGACGCAAATGAACGTGAAAATGGTCGGCACCACCGATGATCCGATTGATTCGCTGGAACATCATGCGGCGGTGGCGAAAGATACGACCTTCACCACCAAAGTGCTGCCAAGCTGGCGTCCGGATAAAGCGTTCAACATTGAGCAGGCGACGTTTAACGACTATATGGCGAAGCTGGGTGAAGTCTCGGATACCGATATCCGTCGCTTTGCCGATCTGCAGGCTGCGCTGATGAAACGTCTGGATCACTTCGCCGCGCACGGCTGTAAAGTCTCGGATCATGCGCTGGATGTGGTGCTGTTTGCCGAAGCCAGCGAAGCCGAACTCGATAGCATCCTTGCTCGCCGCCTGGCCGGTTCAGCGTTGAATGAGCATGAAATTGCGCAGTTTAAAACGGCCGTGCTGGTCTTCCTCGGCGCAGAATACGCCCGTCGTGGCTGGGTGCAGCAGTATCACATTGGCGCGCTGCGCAACAATAACCAGCGTCAGTTCAAACTGTTAGGGCCGGATGTTGGCTTTGATTCCATCAACGATCGTCCAATGGCGGAAGCGCTGTCCCGTCTGCTGAGCAAGCAGAATGAAGAAAACCTGCTGCCGAAAACCATTCTTTACTGCCTGAATCCGCGCGATAACGAAGTGCTGGGTACGATGATCGGCAACTTCCAGGGAGAAGGGATGCCGGGCAAGATGCAGTTCGGATCCGGCTGGTGGTTCAACGATCAGAAAGACGGCATGGAACGTCAGCTGACCCAGCTGGCTCAGCTTGGTCTGCTCAGCCGTTTCGTCGGCATGCTGACCGACAGCCGCAGCTTCTTGTCCTACACCCGTCATGAGTATTTCCGCCGCATTCTGTGCCAGATGATCGGCCGCTGGGTTGCCGCGGGCGAAGCGCCGGCGGATATTCAACTGCTCGGCGAGATGGTGAAAAATATCTGCTTTAACAATGCGCGTGATTACTTCGCGATTGAACTGAATTAAGACCAGAGGCCGGTTGTTATGCAATACATTAAAATCCACTCGCAGGATAACGTTGCTGTCGCGTTAGCAGATATGGCGGCGGGTACCCAGGTCACCATTGATGATGATGCGGTTACCTTAAGCCAGGACGTGGTACGTGGTCATAAGTTCGCGCTACGCGCGATTGCGAAGGGAGAAAACGTCATCAAGTATGGTCTGCCCATTGGTCATGCGCTGGCGGATATTGCGCCTGGGGAGCATATTCATGCCCATAATACGCGAACCAACCTGAGCGACCTTGACGAGTATCGCTATCAACCGGATCTTGCCGGGCCGTCGGCGCAGCCGGCCGACCGCGACGTGCAGCTCTATCGTCGTGCTAACGGTGAGGTCGGGGTGCGCAATGAACTCTGGATCCTGCCGACCGTCGGCTGTGTCAACGGTATCGCCCGTCAGATTCAGAACCGGTTTCTGAAAGAGACCAACGAAGCGGAAGGCACCGATGGCGTCTTCCTCTTCAGTCACACTTACGGCTGCTCGCAGCTGGGGGATGATCACATCAATACCCGTACCATGTTGCAAAACATGGTGCGTCACCCGAACGCCGGGGCCGTGCTGGTGATTGGCCTCGGTTGCGAGAACAACCAGGTCGACGCGTTCCGCGAAACCCTCGGCGAGTTCGATCCGCAGCGCGTTCACTTTATGATCTGCCAGAAGCAGGACGACGAAGTGGAAGCGGGAGTGGAGCATCTGCATCAGCTTTATGAGGTGATGCGTCACGACAGACGTGAGCCAGGCAAACTGAGCGAGCTGAAGTTTGGCCTCGAGTGCGGCGGTTCGGACGGCCTGTCGGGGATTACCGCGAACCCGATGCTGGGACGCTTCTCGGATTACCTGATAGCCAACGGTGGCACCACCGTACTGACGGAAGTCCCGGAAATGTTCGGCGCCGAGCAGCTGCTGATGAGCCACTGCCGCGATGAAAAGACCTTCGACAAGCTGGTGACGATGGTCAATGACTTTAAACAGTACTTCATTGCGCATAACCAGCCGATTTACGAGAACCCGTCGCCGGGGAATAAGGCGGGCGGGATCACCACGCTGGAGGATAAGTCGCTGGGCTGTACGCAGAAAGCGGGCTCCAGCGAGGTGGTGGATGTCCTGCGCTATGGCGAACGTTTAAAAGTGCATGGCCTCAACCTACTGAGCGCGCCGGGCAACGATGCGGTGGCCACCAGTGCGCTGGCCGGTGCGGGCTGTCATATGGTGCTGTTCAGCACCGGTCGCGGCACGCCTTACGGCGGTTTCGTGCCGACGGTGAAAATCTCGACCAACAGCGAGCTGGCGGCGAAAAAGAAACACTGGATCGATTTCGACGCCGGCCAACTGATTCACGGTAAAGCGATGCCTCAACTGCTGGAAGAGTTCGTGGATACCCTCGTTGATATCGTCAATGGCAAACCGACCTGCAATGAGCGTAATGACTTCCGTGAGCTGGCTATCTTTAAGAGTGGCGTAACGTTGTAGGAACCCGCTATTATCCCCTGCCGTTGCCCCTGGTCTGTTGAGGGTAGCATTATCGTTGCTGTTAAAAACGGCGTTTCATAATATGGAGCGCCGTTTGTTTGTGTATTTCCTGATAAGGACTTCCCATGACCGCGTATTGGCTGGCCCAGGGCGTTGGCGTCATCGCCTTTCTGATCGGTATCACCACTTTTATCAATCGCGACGAGCGTCGATTTAAACTACAGCTGGCGGTCTATAGCGCAACCATCGGCGTGCACTTCTTTTTGATGGGAGCGTACCCGGCGGGGATAAGCGCCGAGCTGAATACCATACGAACCCTTGTCTCGATGCGTACCCGTAAGCTCTGGGTGATGGCCGTTTTTATTGTGCTCACGCTGGTGTTTGGACTGGCAAAAATCCAGCATGCGATGGAACTATTGCCCATTATTGCGACGCTTGCCAGCACCTGGGCACTCTTTCGCTGTCGGGGGCTGACCGTTCGCTGTGTGATGTGGTGTGCGACCGCCTGCTGGGTTATGCATAACTTCTGGCTGGGGTCGATCGGCGGCACGCTAATTGAAGGGAGCTTTCTGGTGATGAACGGCCTGAATATCGTGCGCTTCCGGCGGATGCAAAAGCGTGGTATCGATCCGTTTAAAGTGGAAAGGAGCGTGCAGGAAGAGACCCCTCCTGCGCGCTAAATGCGGCGGTTTTGTCCGCCATCGTCCATATTTGCCAGGCCTGCGGGAGCAACGCGCCGGGTGAAAACGGTCTCCCCTGGCCATGTTGTCGCTGATTACCGCTGTTTTTGCTTGTCGTGTTGCTGATTGACCCAGGCGTTAATCAGCAGCGTCAGCGCCAGAATACCGCCAACCACGCCGAGCGAGACGCCAATCGGGATATGGTAGACGTCGACGATCAGCATCTTGATACCGATAAAGACCAGAATGATCGACAGACCATATTTCAGCATGGAGAAGCGCTCTGCGACGCCAGCCAGCAGGAAGTACATGGCGCGCAGGCCGAGGATCGCGAACAGGTTCGACGTCAGCACGATAAACGGATCGGTGGTGACGGCGAAGATTGCCGGGATACTATCGACCGCGAAAATCACGTCGCTCAGTTCGACCAGGATCAGCACCAGCAGCAGCGGCGTGGCGAACAGGACGCCGTTTTGCCGCGTAAAGAAGCGCTCGCCTTCAATCTTATCGGTCATCCGCAGGTGGCTGCGGATCCAGCGTACCAGCGGTTTGTCGCCGATGTCGGCATCATCCTCTTTCGCCAGCGCCATCTTCACGCCGGTAAACAGCAGGAAAGCGCCGAAGAGATAGAGCAACCACTCGAACTGGGAAATGAGCCAGCTGCCGCCAAAGATCATTCCCGTACGCAGCACGATCGCGCCCAGTACGCCATAAACCAGTACCCGGCGCTGCAGCGCAGGCGGCACGGAGAAGTAGCTGAATAGCATCAGCCAGACAAAGACATTGTCTACGGCCAGCGCTTTTTCAATCAGATAGCCGGTAAGGAAGGCCAGCGCCTGCGGATCGGCGACGGCGCGGCCTGCGGTTTGCGCCAGATACCACCAGAAAGCGGCGTTAAAGAGAAGGGAGAGCGTGACCCAGAGAATTGACCAACCCGCGGCCTGTTTCATGGTCATGCCATGCGCCCCACGCCGTCCCTGAAGAAGCAGATCGATGGCTAACATGATCACCACGACCACGGCGAATCCGCCCCATAACAACGGTGTGCCGACAGTATTCATTACTTAATTCCTTACATAAAAACAAAACGGCTGACGTCGGAAGACGGCAGCCGTTGCGTGTTTATGCATAGACCTCGCCTTCCGGCAAGGTCTCACTTACAACAATAAAAGAACCGCGCGATAACGGCAGGACCTTTTATTATTGCCCGGCGACCGGATGCGGCTTTGCACGCATCGTAATGACGATCCACCGGCAAGGAAGTTACTCCCCTTTGCAGGTAACAAAAT
Organism: Raoultella sp. T31; assembly: GCF_002806725.1. Taxonomy (NCBI): domain Bacteria; kingdom Pseudomonadati; phylum Pseudomonadota; class Gammaproteobacteria; order Enterobacterales; family Enterobacteriaceae; genus Klebsiella; species Raoultella sp. T31. The sequence continues at coordinate 3,407 of NZ_PIBO01000032.1, read as the reverse complement.
ATGACAAGGGATAAATGGCGTCAATGGTGGCTGACGCTCCCTTTACACTCTTTTACGCCACCTGCGGATTATCCGCCGGGAATACGACGCCGGTCTGGCGACGTATTTCACTCAGCAGCTTCGCCGTAATACGGCTGACTTCCAGCCCCGGGTGAACAACCTGGTTGTTCTCCACCAGACGCGCAAACTCTTCTGCCTCGTACAGCATGGTATTGATATGCTGCGGCTGCGTCAGATCCTGAGCCTTCCCGCCGCGTGGGATGAAACAGATCTTCTGGCACTCGGAGATTTTTTCGATCGTCAGCGCACCGGCTTCGCCCTGAATTTCGCTTGGCAGCGTGGAGTCGCTCACTTTGGAGTGGTGCAGGGTGACGTCAAAATCGGCGTAGTTCAGGATCACGCTACCCTGGGCATCAACGCCGCTGTCCAGCAGGCTGGCGCTGGCGTGAACCGCGCGCGGCTCGCCCCACAGCGCCACCGCCGAGGCCAGACAATAGAAACCGATATCCATAATCGAGCCGTTCGAGAAGGCCGGGTTGAAGGTGTTCGGGTTCTCACCGTCGAGATAGCGCTGATAGCGGGAGGAGTACTGGCAGTAGTTGATAAACGCTTTATGCAGTTTACCCACCTTGCCGAGCGACTGTTGCAGCAGCAGAAAATTCGGCAGGCTGGCGGTCTTGAAGGCTTCGAACAGCACCACCTGGTTTTCGCGAGCGATACGGATAGCGTCTTCGACTTCCCGCAGGTTTGAAGCCAGCGGTTTTTCGCAAATTACGTGCTTTTTATGGCTCAGAAATAGCTTTGTTTGCGGGAAGTGCAGGGAGTTCGGGCTGGCAATGTACACCGCGTCGATGGCATCGCTTTGCGCCAGCTCGTCCAGCGAGGTAAACAGCTGTTCGACGGGATAATCGCTGGCAAAGGCCTGCGCTTGTTCAAGACTACGGGAGTAAATGGCGGTGAGTTTATACTTGCCCGTTTCATGGGCGGCATCGACAAACTGTTTTGTTATCCAGTTTGTGCCAACAACAGCGAAACGTATCATAAACGTTAACGAACTCCGTTAAAGGGGACCTTGGGCCACTCTAACATGCCATCATGACAAAACCAGTGCGCGACTACGCAGAACGATTTAACGAAAGATGCGTCAGCCACAGACGGGTATCGAACTCCAGCTGGTGGTACTGCGGCTCCATATAGCAACACAGTTGATAGAAGGCCTTGTTGTGATCCTTCTCTTTAAGGTGCGCCAGCTCATGCACCACGATCATGCGTAAAAATGCCTCCGGCGCATCGCGGAACACCGTCGCCACCCGGATTTCGGCTTTCGCTTTCAGCTTACCACCCTGAACCCGCGAAATGGCGGTATGCAGGCCGAGCGCGTTATTCAGGACGTGGATCTTACTGTCGTACATCACCTTATTGACCGGCGCCGCGCCGCGCAAATAGCGGGTTTTCAGATCCTGGGTGTATTGATACAGCGCCTTATCGTTATTGACGTCATGGCCTTCCGGGTAGCGTTTCTGCAGGACCGCCCCCAGGCGCTGTTCGGCAATCAATGTGCGGACCTGAGAAAGTAAATTCTCCGGATAGCCCTGCAGGTAAGTGAGTTGACTCATGACGGCTCCAGATAAAAGATCTTCACATCCTCCTTCAGGCTGCATCGGCGCATCTTGAATGATTTTGTGTATAAAAAGGGTATACTCACGCACCCTTTCAGGGATAACGCCGAAATTTTACCACTCAGGAGGGCCGATGAGCCACTTAGACAACGGTTTCCGTTCACTGACACTAAAACGTTTTCCAGAAACGGATGACGTTAACCCGCTACTGGCGTGGGAAGCGGCGGATGAATATCTGCTGCAGCAGTTGGATGACACGGAGATTAACGGCCCGGTCCTGATTTTCAACGATACCTTTGGCGCACTGAGCTGCGCGCTGGCGGAGCATACGCCGTTTAGCATCGGCGACTCTTATCTCACCGAGCTCGCCACGCGTGAGAATTTACGCCATAACGATATTGCGGAATCCAGCGTCAAGTTTCTCGACAGCACTGCGGAGTATCCGTCGGCGCCAGGCGTTGTCCTGATGAAAGTGCCGAAAACGCTGGCCTTGCTCGAGCAGCAGCTGCGCGCGCTGCGCCAGGTCGTGACGCCGCAAACCCGCATTATCGCCGGCGCAAAGGCGCGAGATATTCATACTTCTACGCTGGATCTGTTTGAGAAAGTGCTGGGGCCGACCACCACCACTCTGGCCTGGAAGAAAGCCCGACTGATCAACTGTACTTTCAGTAAGCCAGAACTTGCCGATGCGCCGCAGACGCTGAGCTGGAAGCTGGAGGGGACCGACTGGACCATTCACAACCACGCGAACGTGTTCTCCCGCACCGGGCTGGATATCGGCGCGCGATTCTTTATCGAACACCTGCCGGCAGATCTTGAAGGCGAGATTGTCGATCTGGGCTGTGGTAACGGAGTGATTGGCCTGACGCTGCTGGAGAAGAACCCGCAGGCTAACGTGGTGTTCGTCGATGAGTCGCCGATGGCCGTCGCCTCCAGTCGCCTGAACGTGGAGACCAACATGTCCGAGGCGCTGGATCGCTGCGAGTTTATGATTAATAACGCGCTGTCCGGCGTTGAGCCTTTCCGCTTCAACGCCGTGTTGTGCAACCCGCCGTTCCACCAGAAACACGCGTTAACCGATAATATCGCCTGGGAGATGTTCCACCACGCGCGCCGCTGCCTGAAGATCAACGGTGAGCTGTATATTGTGGCCAACCGCCATCTGGATTATTTCCACAAGCTGAAGAAAATTTTCGGTAATTGCGCCACCGTCGCTACCAACAATAAATTTGTGGTGTTGAAAGCGGTGAAACTGCGTAAGTTGCGCTAATCGCAGACCGCCAGGACACCCCGGCTGGCGGCGTTCGCCTTAGCCGGGCTACTCATCTCACGTCGCTCGCACATGTAGCCCGGGCAAGCGCAGCGCCCCCGGGAAATCCCGTTAAATCTCCAGCACATGTAGCCCGGGCAAGCGCAGCGCCCCGGGGAAATCCCGTTAAATCTCCAGCACATGTAGCCCGGGTAAGCGCAGCGCCCCCGGGGAAATCCTGTTAAATCTCCAGCACATGTAGCCCGGGCAAGCGCAGCGCCCCGGGGAAATCCCGTTAAATCTCCAGCACATGTAGCCCGGGCAAGCGCAGCGCCCCCGGGAAATCCCGTTAAATCTCCAGCACATGTAGCCCGGGCAAGCGCAGCGCCCCGGGGAAATCCTGTTAAATCTCCAGCACATGTAGCCCGGGTAAGCGCAGCGCCCCCGGGGAAATCCTGTTAAATCTCCAGCACATGTAGCCCGGGCAAGCGCAGCGCCCCGGGGAAATCCCGTTAAATCTCCAGCACATGTAGCCCGGG
>NZ_PIBO01000031.1:0-66326 GCF_002806725.1 Raoultella sp. T31 | reverse complement strand
AACAGCACTGGACGCTGTTCTCAACCACCTCGCAAAGACCTACCAGAAAATGGTACTGGTCTACTAGCGCTGATTTTATGGGGATCCCTCAGCGCTTGCGCGGCCTTTTTTATATTTTCCGTCGGGGAATATTACCAGACGGGCATTTCATCCTGCAGGAAAGGGTTGTGCAGCCGCTCATAGCCCAGCGTCGACATCGGCCCGTGACCGGGAATAAACGTCACATCATCACCCAAAGGCAATAATTTACGTTTAATCGCCTCAATCAGCTGACCGTGATCGCCGCGCGGGAAATCGCTGCGCCCAACGCCACCTTTGAAAATCACATCGCCGGAAATCAGCAGCCGGGAAGCCCCGTCAAAAAAAACCACGTGCCCTGGCGTATGCCCAGGACAGTGCAGCACCTGCAGCGCAATATTCCCCACGCTGACGACGTCGCCTTCATTGAGCCAGCGGTCCGGTTGTAAGGGCTGGCAATCCTCCAGCCCAAACATCCGGCTTTGCGCCGGCAGACCTTCCAGCCAGAACTCATCTTCTTTTTCCGGTCCGATAATCGGCACGCCATAGTGTTGCGCCAGTTCCGCCGCCGCACCGACGTGATCGAGATGACCGTGAGTGAGCAAAATCTGCATCAGGCTGACACCTGCTGCCGTGACTTCCTGTTTGATTCGCTCAGCGTCACCGCCGGGATCGACCAGCGCGGCAAGCCGGGTTTGTTCGCACCAGATTAAAGAACAGTTCTGAGCGAACGCAGTAACCGGAATAATACGATAGTTCATGATGCTCCTTTCGTTACCAGTGCCTTACCGGACCGGTATCAATATGCACAAAGTTGCTACGTGGGTAGTATCCTACACCACCTGCGCCCATAGATAACGCCGCTTTGCGAACATTGCTTAACGAAATGCCTTCTATGTGGAAATCCATGGCCTGTCCTTTAGTGTGATAGCTATGTTTCGCCACACCGCGGCTTCGGGCGCGAAGCTCTTCATTGGTATCGAGGGAACGATAGCCCGAGATGAGCTGGACAGGTTTATTGGTGCCGAGCAATCCCTGCAGACGATAAAGGTGATCGAACAAACTCGGATCGATGGACTTTATTTTATTCGCGCGGAAATCACGGAAAAAATGGTTAAGTCTTGCTAATTCATCCTGAATATAGCCTCTGCCATCGAAAAACTCCGCCTTGAGTGATTCACCAGTATGCAGGTTATTCAGCGTCAGAATACGCGGTCGGGGGGTCGAGAGGGTGGCAAATGCCGGCGCAGGCAGAATGGCGGCAGCACCGAGCGCAGCCCCACCTAACGCCAGCAATTTGCGGCGATTAGCGTCAAATTTGTCCATGATAATCAGGTCTACAAGTAAATGAATCGAATATATGCACTTCTGGCGCACGAAAGGCACCTTACCGGGCATTATTGCCAACGTCAAGGTAGCCTAACCCCAGTAAATACAGGCCCTGTAGAGGATCAGGACCTGTTTTCACCAAAAGTTAGGACAACGGGATCCGTTGAACTACTTCATTTACCTGATTAATTGTTCAGCTTTCGCAAGGATTTGTGCGCCAGATCGCGCGGTGAGATCGTAATTGTAAATATCTGTTCGATATTGTGTACGTCCATCATCTCCTACGAAGGCAGTCAAATAATAGAGATTAACCGGGATATTCTGGCGGATATTGACATAGCGGGTATCGCCCTGCTTGAGCGCATCGGAAATCCGCGTATCGTTCCAGCCGGCATCCTGCAGCAGCATATTCGCCAGCTCCGAGGCTTTGTTGACCCGCACGCAGCCGGAACTTAAGGCCCGCACGTCTTTCTGGAACAGATTGTGGTTCGGCGTATCGTGCAGATAGATAGCATCGGAGCTGGGCATATTAAACTTATAGCGCCCCAATGAGTTACGCCCGCCAGGCGCCTGCTGAAAACGGAACGGCAGGTTGTTTTCGGTGATTGTCGACCAGTCAACCCGATACGGATCAATAGCCTCTTTGCTGTTCCAGCCGCGCATCACCGTGTAACCATGCTGCTCAAGATAGCCAGGGTCATTGCGTACCTTCGGCAGGATATCTTTGCGCGCCAGCGTCGGCGGCACGTTCCACGGCGGGTTAACCACCACGTTGTTTAGCGCGCTGCTCATCATCGGCGTTTTGCGATCCGGCCGCCCCACAATCACTCGCGATGCCAGCACCTGGCTGCCATCCTGGTAATAGACCAACGAAAAGGCCGGAATATTGACCATAATGCCGGTAGACAGTTTTCCCGGCAGCAAACGCAAGCGCTGGATGTTCAACGCCAGTACGCCCGCACGCTGGGCAGCGGAAACATTGAGCCAGTCGCGGGTGGATTGACCAATCACGCCATCGGCGCCCAGCCCCTGCCAGGCCTGGAAGCGCTTAACGCCCTCAACAAGCTGACGATCGTAAACGCCGCGCGCCGCGGTTTTGCTCTTCTTCCCGGCTGACGGACTCACGACATCCCCCGGCAGCGCAATCTTCGCAGAATCATCGAGCATACCGTTGCGCTGTAAAATTTCGCGCAGCGCGCCAACGTCGTTACTCCACTCTCCCGGACGCAGCGACGCGTTGCTGGTCAACTGCGGCCACGGGCGGGAATCGGCCACCAGCGCCAGCAGCGCCCGGTGCATCGCCTCATATTGCGGATGCTTCGGCGCCAGCCCGGCAATAAACGGCACCAGAGAGCCATTATCCAGCGCCAGCTGCCACTGATTGATCACCGACAGCGGCGGCGTTGCCATCGTGTACGGTTTGGTACCGTACAGCCAGCGATTCCCCTGCACCGGAATGCCGCTGATAAAATGCAGGTAGCCCATCATGGCGTCAGACAGCACGATATCGCGAGCCATGCCGTTCACCGCCGGATCGGTCAGCAGGCTGACCCAAGTGGTAAATTGCGGCTGAAAACCGGCGATGGCGACCTCAGCCAGCTGCTGCTGGAAGGCCTGAACCGCCTCGCGGTTCTCCCACATCGGTTTCATCTCTCTGGCCGCATAGAGCGATACCAGCGGATTCATAAACACGGGCTGATAGCCAGCCGGCAACTGCGCCATTATCGCGGCGCGGCTTTTTTCTGCGGCGCCAGCTGCCAGCGGCTGCTCACCGGCCATTTTCGCCACCGTCGCGGACTGCCCCTCGCTCTGGATAAGCGCGGACGACAGTTCTCCTGTCGTCGCGGAACTGTCGGTGGGTACGATCTCAGGCTCTTCGGCCTGGACATTGAACAGCGGAGCAAATGCCAAAGCCAGGCTTAAACTCAGCGCTGACAATTGACGACCATAGCGTTTCTTTAGCAACATCCCTTGCCCCCTGTTGTCACATTGCCACCCGTAAAAACGGGTTTTACTCTCAGTATATAGAGGCGCAAAAGCTTTTGCCTCCCCAAATGTAAAGAAGTTTAAAGATTATAAAGCGTTAACTTAACCGATTCGCTAACAAAAAGGGCGACATCAAGTCGCCCTTTTCTCTATCGATCGATGACCGCTAAGAGGCATCCGCCGTTCCAGGCAGCGTTTCCGGCAACTGGGCGGCAAAACCGCGCAGCCCGACCACATGGACGTGTTCGTGGTTATTAAACACTTTACGCACTAACTTGTAGGTGGTGCCTTTTTCCGGGCTGATGTTTTCCGGCGCCGCGATGATCAGCTGCATCTCCAGACGTTCACAGAGTTCAAACAGCGTGGCGATAGAACGGGCATCGAGACGCGCCGCTTCATCGAGGAACAGCAGACGGCACGGTGACAGGTCTTTGCCGCGCAGGCGACGAGACTCATCTTCCCAGCTCTGCACCACCATCACCAGTATCGACATCCCGGTACCAATAGCTTCCCCGGTAGACAGCGCGCCGGATTCTGCGCGCAGCCAGCCGTCGGAGCCGCGGTTCACTTCCACTTCCATCTCCAGATAGTTGCGGTAGTCGAGCAGCTCTTCGCCAATGGTCTGCGGGGTGCGTTGCCCCATATCGATCTGCGGGTTCAGACGCTGGTACAGCTTCGCCAGCGCTTCCGAGAAGCTCAGGCGGTTGCTGTTAAACAGATCCTGATGCTGCTCGTGCTGTTCGGACAGCACATCAAGCAGCGTCGAGTGGGTTTCCCGCACGTTGACATTCAAACGCACGCTGTTGACCTGGCCGAAGGAGACGCTTTGCAGCCCCTGGTTAAGCATCCGGATGCGGTTCTGCTCGCGCTGGATCGTTTTGCGAATAATATTGGCCACGCTGCGGGAACTGATAGCCAGCTTCTGCTCACGGTTGGTCAACTCTTCCGTCAGACGGCTCAGTTCGATTTCCATCTGTTCAATCGCTTCTACCGGGTCGTCGGTGCGGATAATATCCTGACGGATACGCTCGCGCAGATGCTGGTAAACGGCGACAAAGAACTGAATTTTACGTTCCGGACGCTTCGGATCCTCGGAGACACGCAGCACATCGCGCAGATGTTCGTTATCCGCTACGGCCAGACGCAGCGCACCGAGCGCTTTATCCGACATCGAACGCAGTTCATCCGCAGAGAGATAGGCCAGCTCGCGGCGATGCAGACGCCGTTCGACGCCGTTATCTTTCACCAGCCGCATGACCGCACACCAGCCCGCCTTGGCGCTCACCACCTGCTCGCGCATTTCGCAGTAATCGCGCTCAAGCTTACGCAGCCTGCGGGTCAGGTTGTCCATTTCGGCTTCACAGAAGGTCAGCGCTTTTTCCAGCTGATTCCGGCGCGAGCGGTTGTTGCTTAACTGCGTATGCAGCTGATCGCGGCGCGCACGGGCACGCTCTTCCGCACCGCTGTCGGCGCGTACGCCGATATCCTGCAGCTCTTTGTACAGATCGCTCAGCAGCTCTTTTTTGGTATCAAAGGAGCTTTTCAGCGACGCCAGCACCTGATTGTACTGGTTCAGCTGCGCAGAATGGGTACGCATCGCGTCGCGGGCGCGGCTACGTTCAGCCTCCGCCTGCTCCAGACGCTGGCGCAGTTTTTCATTGAGATCGCTGTTGCCGCTGAGCATTTCCGCCGAATCGGAATAGCTGAAGTGGGCACGACGCTGCACCACTTCGCTCAGTGCAAACGCCTGCTGGCGCGCATCGCGCTGCGTTTGCTGGGAGTAAGCGTAATCTTCTTTCAGCTGTTCGAACTGTTCCGGGTCGCTTTGCAGGACTGAAACCATCGGCTCCAGCTTCGCCAGCTGATTGCCATGCTGCTGAATAAAGCGCGCCGCTTCCTGGGCTTCATCCAGCCGTTCCTGAATTTCGTCAACGCGATCGGCCAGCGTATCGTCCGCCAGCAGATTAAGGCGCGGCAACAGGCGGTTGAGGGCGGAAACCCCCTCTTTCGCCTGTTCATACTGCACCCGGTTCTGCTGGTTATCGCTTTCGTGCGTGTTAAGGGCGCGCTCCAGCTCACCGCGGCGGCTGTTGAGCTTACGGATCTCTTCTTCCGGATCGTCTTCAAACGCGACGGCCAGATGGCTGCCGATAAAGCGGCTGAAGGCCTGGTGCTGGCGCTGCGTTTTCTGCACGTCGAAAGAGAGGGTCGCAAAACGCTCTGATAAACTTTCCCGCTCCGCATGCAGCGTTTCAACGCGGCTTTCGCGCGCGGCGCGGCCAAACAGCGGCAGCGTTGGGAAGCGCGAGTAGCGCCACTGGCGATCGGCCACTTTAACGACCACCGCTTTTTCCAGCTCATCGACGCTGAAGACGCTGTCATCGAAGGATTGCGGATCGCCTTCGATCAGATAGAGATCTTCCGGGCAATCTTCCAGCCCTTCCAGCTGTTCGGCGATCTGCGCCAGATTGGGTACCACGATCGCGTGACGCGACGGGCCATACAGCGCGGAGAAGTACGGGGCGTCCTCAAGGCTGACATCGTCATAAATTTCCGACAGCAGTACGCCGCCAAAACGTTCCGCCAGCGCGTTAAGGCGCGGATCTTCAGACCCACCCGGCTGGCTGAGGCGTTCGATCTCTTCGTCGATGGCGCGTTTACGGGCACCCACTTCGTCACGTTCGACGATGGCTTCACGCTCGCGCTCCAGCAGCTGCTGCAGATATTCGGTGACATCCTGGCTTGATTCAAACTGCTCGCCGCTCTGCTCGCACAGCTGGTTGAGGCTGTTTTGCGCGGCCAGCCAGATTGGCGCCCGACGCAGCAGAGACTGGGTGCGCGACTGCAGCTGCTCCAGCTCCTGACGCAGATTCATGCGCTGTTCGCTGGCGGAAGAGACGCTATCGGACAGGGAGGCGATGCGCGCTTCCAGCTCCTGATGCAGCGCTTCCAGATCGTCAATATCGTAGCGTTTGCCCTGACGCTTGCAGAATTCGCTCAGTTGGCGTTCGGCGTCCTGCTGCTCACGCAGACGCTGTTCCAGCTCAGTCAGACGGCTACGCAGCCCGTGCGCCTGATCGGCAAGGTGACGCTGGTTGACGCCATCGCGCAACAGCTCGCGCGCCACGTCCCAGGCCTCATTACGCGCCAGCGGACCGTTGATGGCCGCCACCAGCTGATATGCCTGCTCAAACTGGCCGTGCGCGGTCTGCGCCACGCTCATTTTTTGTTCCAGCGACAGCATTTTTTCCGTCGCTTCTTGCTCTTTAGCCTGGAATGTTTCCAGCCATTCATCGGCACTTTCCGGCATTAAATCCGGCAAATGACACAGCGCCTTCGCCCGCTCCAGCGCCTGCAGCGCCTGGTTGTACTGAATGGCGCGAGTCTGCTGTACGTCCAACGCCTGCTGATAGTCGGCGAGCTGGCTTTTCAGCTCATCCACTTCCAGTTCAGCGGCCTCGGCGCGGGCTTCGTTCTCTTCCTGTCGATCGGTCGCTTCGGCGACGACTTCATTCTGTTCTTCAAGGCGAATCTGCAGTTCATCGAGATCCGCTTCATAGCGCTCGATTTTTTCCTGCTGGCGCAGCGCGGTTTGTACCAGATTCAGATGATCGCTGGCCGCCTGATAATCGGCTTCCAGATCGCCTTCGGCGCCGTTATGTTCCTGCAGTTCGCGGGCCATATCGACATGCTTATACTGCTCTGCCGCCAGCTGCGCCCGCGAGGTAAAGAGATCGCGACGATACTCCAGCGCTTTATCCAGATGCACGCGACGTTCGTTGGCGTGACGCATATAGTCCGCCGCGACATAGTTCGTCGCTTCGCTGATCAGATGTTTAAACAGGTCGCGATCGGACTGGGTGACGCGAATGGCTTCGAGCGTCATGCGGTTTTCACGCAGCGCGGCTTCCATATCCTGGAACGCTTTACGCACGCCGCTGTTTTCCGGCAGCAGGTAATCGCGCAGCGAGCGGGTGATGGTGTTGGAGATCCCGCCGTACAGCGAGGCTTCAATCAGACGATAGTATTTACTGCGGTCTGCCGCCGAACGCAGACGACGAGCCACCACGCCCAGATCAAACATCAGCGAGTGATAGTCGGTTATCGAGTTGAACTGCTTAAACTGCACCCCTTCCATCTCTTCAAGCTTGTCTTTCAGCTCGTTGAGGCTCAGCACGCGCGCCTGGCGCTCGTTAAGGGTTTCCGTCAGCAGCTGGGTCGGCTGAATGGACGTCGGTAGCCCCTGAATCGCAAACGGCTTGATATCCACTTTACGATCGCGACCGGCAATCTGCTGCAGACGCACGCCCACAACCACCCGCTGGTGATGCGAGTTGACCACATCCAGTACCGAATAACATACCCCGGCCCGCAGCTTACCGTGCAGACCTTTATCGCGCGAACCGCTGGTGGCGCCCGCTTCGGTGGTGTTACGGAAGTGCAGCAGAGTCAGATCCGGAATCAGTGCCGTGACGAAAGCCGCCATGGTGGTCGATTTCCCGGCGCCGTTGCCCCCGGACAGCGTGGTGACCAGCTCATCCAGATCAAAGGTGCGGGCAAAAAAACCGTTCCAGTTAACCAGCGTCAGCGAGCGAAATTTACCGCGTTCAATCATTACTCTTCCTCCCCGCTATCCGGCTGATTCTCTTCGTTCTCATCATTGAGCTGCAGATGGTTTTCCAGCGCCATCGCTTCACCGTCGCGAATCATGCGCAGCTGCGCCTCACGCGGATCGTCGCCGACGCGCACGTCAGCGCCAAAGCGGAAGACCGACTCGGTAATACGGAATTTGCTGCTGTCATGGCCCATAAACCAGACCATGCCCAGGCGGCGCAGACGGTTGAGCGATGCGCGCATTTTCTCCTGCAGCTTCTGGCGGTCGAGATCGGACCCGGTAGAACGGTTGTTCACCAGCTTCAGCAGTTTAGCTTCGTCCGCCAGGGTCAGTAGCTCATCGTAGAGCTCCTGCTGGGTAAAAATCCCTTCGTTGGCCAGGCGTTCCGGGCTGAGATAGAGGTAGCAAAGAATTTTGCCGACCATCATATCCAGTTCGGAGAGCACCGAGCGCGGAATCAGCGTCGTGGAGCGCGGGCGCAGATAGAAAAACCCTTCCGGCGCGCGAATCAGCTCAACGTTATAACGCGCGTAAAACTCTTCCAGGTAATCCTGGAAATCCATCAAAAATGCGTGATTATCCAGTTCGTCCAGGCCGATATGACGACCTGCTCGCAGGGCGCTGTCCAGCGCCGGAAATAACGGATTGCCCAACGCCAGCGCCAGTTTAACTGGCATCACTTGTTCAATATTTGTCGATGACATGCGCCTGTACCTTGGCTCCGTAATCATTAATCGGCTGCCATTTTGCCGGCAGTCCGGTGAAATCTGCTTGTGCGACGCCCAGGCGTACCGCCTGATCGACGACGATTCGCGCCACATCAAAATGGCGAGCTCGCGGATACTGCGCCAGATATTCGCGCACCACCAGACCGAGATCCAGCGGGACGCCTTTGTCTTTGTAAACCACCAGTTGCGCTTCAATCAGCGCGGCGAGCTGTTCGCGAATTTCGTTAAACTCTTCGTATTCCAGATCCGCCGGGAGCTCCCCGGTAACCTCTTCGTCACGCAGCGCCATCTCTTCATCGCGCATATCCAGCAGACGATCGGCGCTGGCGTGAGTCAACGCCCACGGGGCGTCAAAGTAGGTCTGGATCGACTGACGCAGACGCTGGGCGAAGACGCGGTTTTTATCCATATCGATAGCGGTACGGATAAATTTGTGCACGTGGCGATCGTAGCCGATCCACAGGTCAATCGCCTGCTGGCCCCAGCTGACGATACGGTCCAGTTTACTTTGCAGATCGAAGACTAAACGGTCGACAAAATGCAGGTCGTCGCGCGAAATTGTCGCATCCTGAATTCTCAGCAGGTTAGCCTGTAGCTTATCGCCTGCGGCATCCAGGGTATCCTGTAGCTCGCGCAGAGTGCCGGACGTTTCCGACAGCAGCAGCTCGCAGCTGGAGATAGCCGCGCGCCAGTCTTTGTTCAACAGCTGAGCGATATCATCTTTGACCAGTTGCTGCTGCTCATCCATGATGCGCTGCGTCAGATCGATACTGTCGAAAATCTCAGCAACCGAGTATTTCAGCGGCGCAAAGACGTTGCGATGCCAGTGGAACTCATCGCCGCCCTCTTCCGCCGAGTCGGCTGCGCGCTTGAGCTCGCCGGCAACGATCGACAGCTGCATCGACAGACGCAGCGTAGAAAATTCGCGTTGGCGAATATAGTAGTCGGTAATACCGATGCCCAACGGCGTCAGGCGATAAATCGCATTGCCTTCCGTGATTTCGCTGGTAAAGCGGTTCAGCAGACGTTGGCGCACCATATCGTTGATCGCATTATTGGCGCGCTGGCTGATGGTTTCGCTGGTCTGCTCAAACGCATCACTGACGTGGCGGAACGCATCCACCAGTTCTCCCTCGGTCATTTCCCCTTCGAGCCGCTCGCCGTTCAGCGTAGCAACCGCCAGCAGAAACGAGAGTCTGTCTACCGGCAGCGAAATAGAAAAATCATTTTTTCTGGCCCAGGCAACCAGTTCGGGGACTGTCTGGGAAAATTCACTCATAGTTTATCCTTGCATCTGCGGCTTAAGCGCTGTGACATGAATGTAGCGACCCAGGCTGATATACGGCTCCTGGCGACAGTAGCGCGTCTCCAGCTCCAGCAGCGCCGCAAAATCGTCGCGCTGTTTGCGTTTTTCACGCAGATAATCATGAAACACCCGCACGCCGGTTTTACCGGTAATGCGCCAGCCCTGCTCTTCCAGCCAGCCATAAACCTGTTGCGGGGAACGCGGATAGTCCGGCGACAGCGTGCGTTTTTTCTTTTTCGGCATGCCGAGTTGTACGTAGTCGAAGTTCCCGACGACCATGTTATGCATCAACAGACCGTTAGCATTGTAGAACATTAACGATAACGCACCGCCGGGTCGTAAAACCGACCACAGCGTTCGCAGCATCTCCTGCGGCTCGGCCACCCACTCCAGCACCGCATGAAACAGTATCAGATCGACCGGGCTTTCCAAATGCTGCGCAATATCCTGTGCGGCGCATTGTACAAAATGCATGTTGTCGATCACACCTTTATCGGCGGCAGCCTGCCGGGCGCGCGCCACCATTTCAGCCGAAAGATCGCATAGCGTCACATGGTGGCCCATTTCCGCGACTTTTACCGCCGTTTGCCCTTCGCCGCCGCCGGCGTCAAGAACCCGGAGCGGTCCGGGCCCCAGCTGGTTCAGCAGCGGTTGCAGATCCTGCCACAGAATGGCCTGACGCAGTTCGCCTTTGGTGGTGCCGTAAATATTGCGCGAAAACTTTTCAGCCATGTCATCGAAATTACGATCTTTCACGGACGGATCCACCTGCCAACACAAAGCCGCTATTTTGTCATACCCACGCTGAGAATGAAGCGATCTGTTATAAGATCCGGACATAACTTTGGTTATATGGTTAAAAAAGGAACCATCTGGCATGCTTTTTACACTGAAAAAGGTTTCAGGCGGCATGATGTTGCCGCTTCCCCTGCTGCTATTGCTGATGGCGGTCGGCATCGCGCTACTGTGGTTTAGCCGTTTCCAGCGCAGCGGCAAGCTCTGCGTCAGCCTCGGCTGGCTGCTGTTGCTGTTGTTGAGCCTGCAACCGGTCGCCGATAGTTTGCTCAAACCCATTGAAGATAAATACCCGACGTGGCGGGATGCAAAGCGCGTGCAGTACGTCGTCGTACTTGGCGGGGGCTACACCTGGAACCCGGACTGGGCGCCCAGTTCAAATCTTATCAACAACAGCCTGCCGCGGCTGACGGAGGGGATCCGCCTGTGGTATGAAAACCCGGGCGCAAAACTCATCTTTACCGGCGCGGCGGCGAAAACCAATCCCGTCAGCACGGCAGAAGCCGGCGCCAGAGTTGCAGAGAGTCTGGGGATACCGCGCAGCGAAATTATCGTTCTGGATAAACCGAAAGATACCGAAGAGGAAGCCGAAGCGGTGAAACAGACCATCGGCGATGCGCCATTCCTGCTGGTGACTTCCGCATCGCATTTACCGCGGGCGATGATTTTCTTCCAACATGTCGGGCTAAACCCGCTGCCTGCGCCCGCTAACCAACTGGCGATCGCCTCGCCGCTCAACCCGTGGGAACGGGCGATCCCTTCCCCGGTCTGGCTAATGCACAGCGATCGCGTCGGCTACGAAACGCTGGGGCGCATCTGGCAATGGTTAAAGGGCACCTCAGGCGAGCCAGGGCAGGATTGATTTCGCGGCCAGGTCAAACCGGGCGCGGTCAAAGCGCCCGGTATTGACGAGGCTATCCACCTCATCCCACAGCAGATAGAGCCAGCGTCGCCACAGGAAGGATTCGGCCACCGGCGCGCGGCGCAGATAGTGCCACAGCAACTGCTCCGCCTGTCCGCCGTCCGACAGGCGAAACAGTTCATATTCTCGCGGCGCCCACAGCATCATCCCCGGCCCGACCATCGCCAGCAGCTGATCGCTACGCGCATCTTTCAGCATACTGCGCAGCGTAAAGCTGCCGTGTACCAGCACGCAGTTATCATTAAAATCTTTCAATAAATCCGGGAGGCACTCGCGGGCGCGGAACAGAATCCGTTTATCCTGCATCGTCAGGCCGGTATCCTGGTACAGATTAAGGGTGCTCCACAGCATCTCAACCCGCTGGCGGTACCAGTACGGCCACAGGTTTTCCTGGGTGCTGTCCACCATGCCGACGCAGCCGCCGCTATCGTGCCGGTGCCACGCCAGAAGAGCCTCCACGATCTGTTCCTGCAGTTGCTCCCAGCGTTCCGGCGTACGGGCCGGCGCTTCCGCAGAGACCCCGCGCAGTCGCTCAATCAACAACACGTCCGGGCCAGGATGCTCTTCATGCGTCAGCACCCCGTAGACTACCGGCATGCGCGCGGTACCGCTGCGCGCCAGCGTGGAGATTTTCCACGCCAGCTGGCGGGCAATGCCCGGGGTGGTAAAACTTCTCGCCAGCAGCGGTAGCGGGTTTCCCTGCGCATCATAAAGCGACCACAGCGCCGAGGCGGGTTTCTCGCTGATACACTCCACGCGGCTCAGTTTCTCTCCCAGCAGATGGCTAAGTTCGGTTCGCAGCTGTTCCATTTCTGATTACCCCTGTGAATACTACTGGTTTTAATAATGAGCGCCAGTCGCAGGGATGTCATCAGGCGAGATCAAAAAATTGAGGGAAAAGGTATGGAAAAACAGCTTGAGGATATCCCCTCACGGCGGAGGGGATGAACGAATTAACGCAGCTCCGCGCGCACGCGCTCCAGATCTTCCGGCGTATCAACACCGGTCCCCGGGACAACTTCGGCTACCGCGACATGGATTTTTTCGCCATACCACAGCACCCGCAGCTGCTCCAGCATTTCGATCTGCTCCAGCGGACTCGGCGCCCAGCTGACATAGCGACGGATAAAGCCGGCGCGATAACCGTAAATACCGATATGACGTAGCAGTGAATCGCCGATGGCCTCGCGCGACTGTGCAAAGCGATCGCGATCCCACGGAATGGTGGCGCGGGAGAAGTAGAGCGCATAGCCCTGCGCATCCATCACCACCTTCACGGCATTCGGATTAAATGCTTCCTGAGCATCGTGAATCGCAACGGCGAGCGTTGCCATGCCGCAAGTATTGGCCGCCAGATTTTCAGCCACCTGGCGGACGATCGCCGGCGGAATCATCGGCTCATCGCCCTGAATATTGACGATGATCGTGTCATCACTGAAGCCGCATTTTTCAACAACTTCGGCCAGACGCTCGGTCCCGGATTGATGGTCCGCACGCGTCATACACACTTCGCCGCCGGCAGCTTCTACCGCGCGCGCAACATCATCATGATCCGTCGCGACAATAATGCGCTCTGCCCCGGATTCGCGCGCGCGCTCCAGAACATGAACGATCATCGGCTTACCGTTAATATCCTGTAGGGGCTTGCCCGGCAAACGCGTGGAAGCAAAACGGGCAGGAATGATGACCACGAAACTCATGAATGGCTCTCTCCCACGGCTAATGCGCGGGCTTCGGTCTCCAGCAAGACGGGAATGCCTTCACGGAAAGGAAAGGCCAGACTGTCAATTTTGCAAATCAGCTCTTGCTTATCCTGGCTGTAGTAGAGTTTACCGTTGCAGACAGGACAGGCGATGATTTCTAGTAAACGGTGATCCATGATTCCTCCTGATGGACCGAATAGATTCTGCAGCAGCATATCACATGATGGCAAACTCAGGGATCCGTTTGCGGCAAAGGCTGAGCGGGGGTGACGTTGTTCAGACCGGGGAAATCTCCCAGCCCTGCTGACGGTCGGTGAAAAGCCCCGGCGGCAGACGACCGAAGGTTATGCGCTGTACCGACTGCCAGATAGCAAACTCTTCTATCGCCCGACGCAGCCCTCTCTCCAGCCCCGGGGTAACCTTGACCCCCTCTTCCAGCCACAGCGAAAAGACCTCCAGAACTCCGGTTTTCCGATGCACCTTGCTGTCCATTCTGCCCACCAGTCTTCCCTGGTGCAGCAGCGGCAGGACAAAGTAGCCATACTGACGCTTCGGCGCGGGCGTGTAGCACTCGAGGCGATAGCTGAAACTGAATAGTTGCTCAGCGCGCTTACGGTCCCAGACTACCGGGTCAAAAGGCGAAAGCACCGCGCTGTGGCTGGCGGCGAGTTTACCGCCGGGCGCCGCCTCCAGCTGCCCGAGCGCCTCGCGGTGGAGCCACATTTCGCCCAGCTCCTCGACCTGCACCGGAACCACCACGCCCTCCTCCTGCCAGCTCGCCAGCAGCGCCGGTAAAGCGGGCTGGCGGAGCCGATAGTAATCCGCCAGCCACTGAGGGCGAAAAATGCCGAGACTCCGGGCGCTGTTGCGCAGCATTAATGCTTCCGCCTGCGACTGCGTCAGCGCATCGCGCCCGTCGTCCCAGTGCGGCATGACGCGATGCGTCAGATCGTACACCCGCTGAAAGTTGCGCCGCTCCACCACCATCACTTTGCCGGCGGTAAACAAGCCTTCCAGATGGCGCTTGTGCGGCTTCCATTCCCACCAGCCGCTGGCGCCTTTGCGCGGATGTTCAAAGTCGGCCGAACGAACCGGACCATTCTGCGCGATATGCTCCAGCAGCAGCTGAATATCATCAGCGTGTTCAGTCATCCACGCTTTGTGATATTTCCAGCCCATCTTATCGGGCGTCAGCATGCAGTGGCGTACCAGGGCAAAGTCGCTGCGGGGCAGAAAGCAAGCTTCATGGGCCCAGTACTCCATCAGTTCCCCGCTGCGCAGGGCCTCCTCCAGCCAGCTTTGCGGATAGCGGCCAAGCCGGCTAAAAAGCACAAGATAGGGGCTGCGGGCAACGACGTTAATGGTATCGATTTGTAGCAATGACATCTGCTGAATAGTTTGCAGAATATCGCTGGCGCGGGCACGACGCCGGGGCTTCTTCAGCAATCCCTGCGCCGCAAGATGGAGATGGCGGGCTTCTTTAAGCGAAAGTTGTAATACCGACATGCAGGTTCTCCGTCAAGGACTCCGGCACCGCGTTATTGAAGCGAGCGTGGCAGAACTAACGTTGCGCCAGCGTCACCAGTTCCGTCAGCAGCTGCTGTGCGCGTTCATCCGTCATTATGGCGTCGACAGGTAAATACCACCAGTTTGCTTCGGCAAACCCACGACATTTCACCGCGTCTTTCTCGGTCATCAGCAGCGTTTGCTGCGGGTTCGCAAGGGCGGAAACGCTTGCCTGCGTTAATGCCTGGTGATCGGCAAGCGCGACGGTTTTTACCGGCAGGACGCCGCAGCTTTCGAGGGTGGCGAAAAAGCGCGGGGGATGGCCGATCCCGGCCATGGCAACGACATTGTCGAAAGAGGCCACGTCTCGCCGTTCGCCGCTGCGTAAATTTATCGCCAGTCCAGGCTGCAGGCGCATAGGGATCTCCCCGGCCTGCGCGACGCCGCCGTTCACAATGATGGCATCGACACTGCGTAAACGCGACGCGCGTTCACGCATCGGCCCGGCCGGGAGCCACCAGCCATTGCCAAAACGGCGCTCGCCATCAATCACGACAATTTCTTTGTCCCGTGCCAGTTTGTAGTGCTGCAGACCATCATCGGTGATGATGAGCTGCAAGTCATGCGCATGAAGCAGCGCCTGTACCGCCTCACGACGCTCCGGCGAAACCGCAACCGGCGCGCCGGTTCGTTGAAAAATAAGTACCGGTTCATCGCCGGCTTCCGCCGTACTGGTCTGCTTGCTGAGCAATAACGGATAGCTCGCCGCTTTCCCGCCATAACCGCGGGAGACAACGCCAACGCGAATACCGCGCTGGCGGAGCTGTTCCACCAGCCAGATGACCACCGGCGTTTTGCCGTTGCCTCCGGCGGTGAGGTTACCCACTACCGCCACCGGAACCGGTGCTCGCCAGGCTTTCTTCAGCCCCAGCCGATAGCTGAGGCGAATCAGCCCGCTCACCAGGCCATAAAGCCAGGAGAACGGCAGCAAGAGTCGCCATACCGGCGACTCACCGGACCAGATACGCGCAATCATTGGCCAAACTGCATTTTATGTAGCTGAGCGTACACGCCGCGGTGTTCCAGCAGGTCGGCATG
Source organism: Raoultella sp. T31 (assembly GCF_002806725.1). Taxonomy (NCBI): domain Bacteria; kingdom Pseudomonadati; phylum Pseudomonadota; class Gammaproteobacteria; order Enterobacterales; family Enterobacteriaceae; genus Klebsiella; species Raoultella sp. T31. Next base: position 50,320 of record NZ_PIBO01000031.1, on the reverse strand, counting down.
GCTACCGCGCTCGACAATATGACCATCTTCCACAACCACAATTTCATCGGCTTGTTCGATGGTGGACAGACGGTGAGCAATAACCAGCGAAGTGCGGTTTTTCTGTAGCTCGTCGAGGGCCGCCTGGATAGCGCGTTCCGACTCGGTATCCAGCGCCGATGTTGCTTCATCCAGAATCAGAATCGGGCTGTTACGCAGCAGCGCACGCGCGATGGCAATACGCTGACGCTGTCCGCCGGAGAGCAGTACGCCGTTCTCACCGATAACGGTATCGAGGCCATTATCCATTTTGCTGATAAAGTCCATCGCATAGGCCATACGCGCCGCCTCTTCGATCTGCTCGCGGCTGTACTCTTCCTCGCGCGCATAGGCAATGTTATTCGCCACAGTATCGTTGAACAGATGAACGTTTTGCGATACCAGCGCGACCTGGTTGCGCAGCGATGCCAGGGTGTATTCACGCAGCTCGTGGCCATCGAGCAGAATCTGGCCATTATCGATATCATAAAAGCGCGTAATCAGGCTGGCGATGGTCGATTTACCCGACCCCGAACGTCCGACCAGGGCGACCGTTTTGCCTTCCTGGATGTGGAGGTTGATATTTCGCAGCGCTGGCGTTTCGCGGCCCGGATAGGTAAAGGTGACGTCTTTAAATTCCAGGTTGCCCTTCGCGCGATCGAGAACCAGCTTGCCTTCGTCTTTTTCCTGTTCGGAATCAAGAATCGCAAACAGCGTCTGGCAGGCGGCCATCCCGCGCTGGAACTGAGCATTGACGTTAGTCAGCGATTTCAGCGGACGCATCAACGCAATCATCGAGGAGAAGACCACGGTGATGGTACCGGCAGTCAACGTTTCCATGACGCTCGGGAAGCTGGCGGCATAGAGGACAAATGCCAGCGCCAGTGACGCAATCAGCTGAATAACCGGGTCAGAAATAGACGACGCGGAGACCATTTTCATCCCCTGCAAGCGCATTTTGTTGCTGACCTTATCAAAACGTTTGGTTTCTACCTCCTGGCCGCCAAACATCAGCACTTCTTTATGCCCTTTCAGCATTTGCTCTGCGCTGGTGGTCACCTGACCCATGGTGTTCTGCATATTCTTGCTGATATTACGAAAACGCTTCGATACCACGCGAATCGCCACGGAGACGATGGGGGCCAGGACTATCAGAATCAGCGACAGCTGCCAGCTGTAGTAGAACATCATCACAAACAGGCCGATGATCGAAGCGCCTTCGCGTACAACGGTAATCAGCGCGCTGGAAGAGGATGACGCAACCTGTTCGGAATCATAGGTAATGCGTGACAGCAAGGTACCCGTGGATTGTTTATCGAAGAAGGAGACGGGCATCCCCATCATGTGGCTGAACAGTCGGCGGCGCATGGTCATGACGACTTTGCCTGAAACCCACGAGATACAGTAGCTCGAAATATAGCTGGTGACGCCACGCAGCAACATCAACCCAATCACCACCAGCGGCATCCATAGCAGCACTGAGCGATCCGTTTTACCAAAACCATCATCCAGTAACGGTTTAAGAAGCGATAGCATGAAGGTATCACTAGCGGCGTTAAAGACTAACGCAACGGCCGCGACGATCAGTCCGGTTTTAAATGGCGCAATAAGCGGCCAGAGGCGGCGGAAGGTCTGCCACGTGGAGAGATCTTTATCATTCTGCATTCAATAAACCAGCTTATGTTGAAATAGCCGCATATTCTACCCGTTATCCGCGGTCTCGCCAAACCACTGATGATACCAACGCGGTAAAAGTTGATCTCGTAAGCTTTGGATTTGCCAACCTTCTGGAGAAAAAATAACCGTAACTTGCCCCTGATGCGGCGTATCAAACCACCGATAGCCCTGCTGTCGGTAGCGCAGCGCCACTTTAGCCGCCGGCATCCGCCAGACATTATATCGCGAGGCTGAAGCCAGCGCCGCCGCGCCGCCGACCCGCTGCAATAGTGCAACCGAAGAAGAGGTCTGACTCCCGTGGTGCGGAACCTGGATAAGTGTAGACGCAAGATGCTGCCAGTAGCGGCTCATCATTGCCCTTTCCGCCGGAATTTCAATATCTCCGGTCAACAGAACGCTCTGTTTTCCGTCATCAATACGGACCACGCAGGAGCGATTATTACCGGTCATGCTGGAGCCCATCAGCGGCCAGAGCACGCGAAAAGTCAATCCACGCCATTGCCAGCTTTCACCTCGCTGACAGGGAAGATGCCCCTGCCAGCCCAGCGGGCTGCGGATCCAGAGCCCGGGCCAGGCCTTCAGCAGCGAATTGAGACCACCGCGGTGGTCAAGGTGCTCATGGCTCAACAACACGCCCTCCGGGCGCAGGTTATGCCAGCGTAGCCACGGAATAATAATCTGCTGACCGCTATCGCCATCGGACCAGGCCAGTCCCGTATCATACAAGATTGCCGCCCCCTCCCGTTCGATGACCATGGCCAGCCCCTGTCCGACGTCCAGCATCGTGACCCGCCATTCATCTTTCACTTCGTGGCGCCAGAAAGGCCAGCTCAGCAGCACCGTGCTGCTGAGACAAAGTGCCGGGAGCGAACGCCAGGCGTGAAAACGCCACACCAGCAGTAGCAGCCAGGGCAATACGCTTAACGCCGCCCAGCGAAAATCCAGACTGAGCCAACCCTGCGGCAACAGACGCAAAAACCAGAATAATGCCGCCAGCAGACGGTCTGCCAGCCACCATACCGCCATTTCAACCACCGCAGGCCCGCTGAGATGCAGCAGCATCGCCAGCAGGATCAAGGGAACCACCGCGAAGGTAACCAACGGCACGGCAATCAGGTTTGCCCCCCAGGAAGTCAGGCTAATGCCGTGGAAAAGGAGAATCTGAATCGGCAATAGCAGAAACATCAGCCCAAGCTGCAGGTGGCCTAACGCGAGCACTTCGCGCCATGGCCAGCTGGCGCGCAGCTGCAACGGCGCCAGCTGGTACCAGAAAATCAACGTCGCGACGGCAAAGATAGACAGCCACAGACTATCAGACAACACCGCCAGCGGATCGGCGAATAAGATAGCGCCAATACAACAGAGCCAGATCTGCCAGGACGACCAGCGTTTGGCTGATAGCCGTAGGCCCGCCACGCAGATCAGGGCCACGCAGGTCCGCAGTGCAGGCGGCTGCATACCGGTCAGCCAGGCGTAAAATAGCGCGCAGGCCAGACCGACAAGTAGCGGCATTCTCCAGCCAATCCACCGGCACGGGAAAAAGAATTGCAGGCCGCGAACCACCAGTCCGCCGAGTATGGCGCCTAACGCAATATGCAGCCCCGAGATCGCCATCAGATGCGATGTGCCGGTTTCCTGCATCAGCCGTTTGATATCCCCCGGGACAACCAGCCTCTCTCCCATGCCGAGCCCGAGTATCACCGATTGCCAGGGAAAAGCCTCAAGAGTGCGCGCCAGCGATGCCAGATAGCGTGCGCGGTAACTGCACGTCGGGTCTAGCGCTTCAGCCGACGTAAAGCGCCCGGTTAACGCACGATGTTGTGCCAGGGCAAAACGCTGGCCGTCAAAGCCCCCTTCGTTGAGCTGACTATGGACCGGGCGAAGACGAGCGGTCATCTTCCAGCGCTGCCCGGCACATGGCGGGTCGGGCAGCGCATTACCGTACAGAGTCACCGCTGGTGCCGGCCATAGTCTCTGCCCGTTTAAACGGAGAATATTTCCCTGATAGGTCATCTCCCCTTCAACTGCCGTCAACTGGATTTCAACCTGCCGGTTACCGCCGGGTAGCACCTGCATCGGCCACAGCACCTGACGCGCGCTCAGCACACCCCAGGCAAAAAACAGCATGGTCAACGCCAGGTAACGTGATGGACTCCAGCGGTAAAACGCTATCAGGATCGCGCCAGCGATAATCACCTGAACGGCGGGCAGCGTGGGCAGCTCGGGTAACAACAGCAGTGGGCAGATCCCGATAACCGCGCACCCGGCAAGCTGTGATAAACGCATGTCCCCCTCCCTGTTGACGGAGAGTATTGCGCGAAAGCGAAAGGTCGTCAGCGGTCGGCGGGCAGATGTGGATTGCGGCTTGCGCAAAACCTGCGATGTTGCTGCAAAACGGGGGCGCTACTGCGAGGCAGGGCAAACTGGGGGCATAAAAAAAGCACCGCAGAGGTGCTTTTTTTATCATCGGAGTACGTTGTCGCGGCTCTGCGCAACTTACTCTTCGTAAATATTGGCGCGGTCGCGTAATTCTTTCCCAGGCTTAAAGTGCGGAACGTACTTACCTTCCAGCTCAACTTTATCGCCAGTCTTCGGGTTACGCCCGGTGCGAGGTGCTCGATAATGCAAAGAGAAACTGCCGAAACCGCGGATTTCAATGCGCTCACCTTGAGCAAGCGTTGAGGCCATATGTTCCAGCATTTCTTTAACAGCATCTTCGACCGCTTTCGCGGGAATGTGAGATTGCTGGCTGGCAAGTCTTTCTATCAATTCTGACTTGGTCATTATTCCTCCGGTTTCCTTCAAGGCAAAATTAGCTAACTGCTTTAAACAAGGGCGGCCGTAGCCGCCCTTTGTGCTTGATTACAGGACGAATCCTGCAATCTGTCAAGTAAACTCGTCGTAATTCAGGTTGTTGTAACCTGAATGACTAAGATTACTCGCCTTTAGCTGCTTTGAAAGCTTCAGCCATTGCGTTGTTAGAGAAGTTTGCATCTTCCTGTTTGTTAACAGTTGCGATGGCATCTTTCTCATCAGCTTCGTCTTTAGCACGAACAGACAGGCTGATTGCGCGGTTTTTACGATCAACGCCGGTGAATTTAGCTTCAACGTCGTCGCCAACGCTCAGAACCAGAGTCGCATCTTCAACGCGGTCACGGGAAGCTTCAGAAGCGCGCAGGTAACCTTCAACGCCGTCAGCCAGTTCTACGGTTGCGCCTTTAGCGTCAACTGCAGTGACTTTACCGTTTACGATTGCGCCTTTCTTGTTCAGTGCAACCCAGTTGTTGAACGGATCTTCTGCGAGCTGTTTAACGCCCAGAGAGATACGCTCACGCTCTGCGTCAACCTGCAGAACAACTGCTGCGATTTCGTCGCCTTTTTTGTATTCACGAACTGCTTCTTCGCCTGCAACGTTCCAGGAGATGTCAGACAGGTGAACCAGGCCGTCGATGCCGCCGTCCAGGCCGATGAAGATACCGAAGTCAGTGATAGACTTGATTTTACCTTCAACACGGTCGCCCTTGTTGTGGGTTTCCGCAAACTGCTGCCACGGGTTGTTTTTGCACTGCTTCAGACCCAGGGAGATACGACGACGTTCTTCGTCGATATCCAGAACCATCACTTCCACTACGTCGCCAACGTTAACAACTTTGGACGGGTGGATGTTTTTGTTGGTCCAGTCCATTTCGGAAACGTGAACCAGGCCTTCAACGCCTTCTTCGATTTCAACGAAGCAGCCGTAGTCGGTCAGGTTGGTCACGCGACCGGTCAGTTTGGTACCTTCCGGATAACGCTTAGCGATAGCTACCCACGGATCTTCGCCCAGCTGTTTCAGGCCCAGAGATACACGAGTACGCTCGCGGTCGAACTTCAGCACTTTAACAGTGATTTCGTCGCCAACGTTTACGATTTCGCTCGGGTGCTTAACGCGTTTCCACGCCATATCGGTGATGTGCAGCAGGCCGTCAACGCCGCCCAGATCAACGAATGCGCCGTAGTCAGTGAGGTTCTTAACGATACCTTTGACTTCCATGCCTTCCTGCAGGTTTTCCAGCAGCTGATCGCGTTCTGCGCTGTTTTCGGATTCGATAACGGCACGACGGGATACAACAACGTTGTTACGCTTCTGGTCAAGCTTGATAACTTTGAACTCAAGCTCTTTGCCTTCCAGGTGCAGAGTGTCGCGAACCGGACGAACGTCAACCAGGGAACCTGGCAGGAACGCGCGAATACCATTCAGCTCAACAGTGAAGCCACCTTTAACTTTGCCGTTGATAACACCGACTACAGTTTCAGCTTCTTCGTAAGCTTTTTCCAGCGTGATCCAAGCTTCGTGACGTTTAGCTTTTTCACGGGACAGCAGGGTTTCACCGAAGCCGTCTTCTACTGCATCCAGAGCAACGTCAACTTCGTCACCAACCTGGATTTCCAGCTCGCCCTGGGCGTTTTTGAACTGCTCTGCCGGAATGGCGGACTCAGATTTCAGACCGGCGTCAACCAGTACGATATCTTTGTCGATAGCAACAACAACACCACGAACGATGGAACCCGGACGGGTTTCGATTGTTTTTAAGGATTCTTCAAATAGTTGAGCAAAAGATTCAGTCATGTTTAATCTTCAGGTTTCATATTTAACGTCCACCTGGCTCCGTGCCGGATGGGGTTGTTTAACATACCCGCTAACACTCCATTGCTGCGGGGGTACTGCTAAATCGGTCGCGATTACGCGAGTGCCAGTTTTTGGCGCGCATATTGTAGCGCTTTTTCAATCACTTGCTCAATAGTTAAACTGGTTGAATCCAGAACTAATGCATCTTCTGCAGGAACAAGTGGGGCGACGGCGCGGTTACGATCGCGGTCATCGCGCTCTTTTATCTCGGATAAAAGGCGATCAAAGTTAACACTAAACCCCTTCTCCTGCAACTGAAGCATGCGACGCTGAGCACGTTCTTCCGAAGAGGCGTCAAGGAAAATTTTGACGGGGGCATCCGGGAAGACGACGGTTCCCATATCGCGTCCGTCGGCGATCAGACCCGGGGCTTCACGGAATCCACGCTGGCGACGCAGCAACGCTTCACGCACGCGGGGAAACGCGGCGACTTTCGATGCGGTATTGGCCACTTCCTGAGTACGAATGGCGGCGCTAACGTCTTCGCCTTCAAGAATGATTTCCAGACTGCCGTCGGTGGAGATAAAACGCACGTCCAGGTGCGCCGCTAGCGGTACCAGCGCCTCTTCCGATCCGACATCAACATGATGATGCAGCGCCGCAAGAGCCAGAACGCGATAGATGGCCCCGGAATCCAGCAGATGCCAGCCCAGCGCTTCCGCCATTGCCTTGCACAAGGTGCCTTTACCTGCACCGCCAGGCCCATCAATGGTGATTACCGGAATATTTGCCGTCATCTTTTTCTCCTTCAGCAAGGCGCATAGAATGTAAACGCCGCGCATTATACGCATCTCTACGCCGGAAAGTGAGCATTGCTTGCAAATTACGGACTACCAGAAATGAAACGCAGAAGAATTGCGCAATTATAGCGGGCTGACGGAACGTCAGCCCGGAAGATGACAATATTTTACTTTTTCGTTTTACTTTTATGCGCAGGCGAACGTTACGCCAGCGTGCTGATCCGCGCCAGCTGCTCGAAATAATCCGGGAAAGTTTTCGCCGTACATTTCGGGTCGAGAATGGTTACCGGCGTGTCGGAAAGCGCCACCAGCGAGAAGCACATTGCCATACGGTGATCGTTATAGGTGCCGATTTCAGCAAAGCGGAGCTTCGCAGGCGGGGTGATGCGAATGTAATCCTCCCCTTCTTCAACCTCTGCTCCCACTTTACGCAGCTCCGTCGCCATAGCAAACAGACGGTCGGTCTCTTTCACGCGCCAGTTATAAATGTTGCGCAGCGTGGTGGTGCCTTTTGCAAACAGAGCCGCGGTGGCGATAGTCATCGCCGCATCCGGAATATGGTTCATATCCATATCGATAGCGTTCAGTTCGCCATGCGTGCAGGCAATGAAATCCTCGCCCCAGGTGACGGTTGCACCCATTTTTTCCAGTACGTCGGCAAAACGGATATCGCCCTGTACGCTGTTGCGGCCGATACCGGTGACTTTGACCGTCCCACCTTTGATGGCGCCGGCGGCAAGGAAATAAGAGGCTGAGGAAGCATCGCCTTCCACCAGGTAATCGCCCGGCGACTGGTACTGCTGATTGCCGCGGACGACAACGCGTTGGTAGTTGTGGTTTTCAACATCAACGCCAAAGGTTTTCATCAGATGGAGCGTGATGTCGATATAGGGTTTAGACACCAGCTCGCCTTTAATGGCGATGGTCGTGTCCTGCGGTGCCAGCGGCGCAGCCATCAGCAGTGCGGTCAGGAACTGGCTGGAGACGCTGCCGTCTACTTCCACTTCGCCGCCGGTAAAGCCGCCGCGCAGGCGCAGAGGCGGATAGTTTTCCTGCTCCAGATAATCAATCTGCGCGCCGCCCTGGCGCAGGGCGTCGACCAGATGGCCAATCGGGCGCTCTTTCATTCGCGGTTCGCCGGTCAGCACGATATCGTTGCTACCCAGACATAGCGCGGCCGCCAGCGGACGCATGGCGGTCCCTGCGTTACCCAGGAACAGCTCCAGCGCGCTACCGGCCAGCAGCGGCCCACCGTTGCCGGTCACTTCACAGCGGGTACGGTCAGCAGACAGAACGTAATGAACTCCCAGGGCGCTCAGGGCATTCAGCATATGGCGTACATCGTCGCTGTCCAGCAGGTTGGTCAGCACCGTGGTGCCACGGGCCAAAGCCGCCAGCAGCAAAGCGCGGTTAGAGACACTTTTTGACCCAGGCAGGTTCACGGTGCCATCGACTCGCGCAATGGGTTGTAACGTCAGGGATTCCATCAAACTAAACTCTCAAACAAACAGAATAAAAACCCCGCAGACCCGCTGCGGGGATGAAAAGCAGGAGGGTGATTAGCCGTGGCGGCGTTCAAAATCCTGCATAAAGTCGGTCAGTGCCTGCACGCCTGCCAGCGGCATCGCGTTATAGATAGAGGCACGCATGCCGCCCACTACGCGGTGGCCTTTCAGCGCATGCAGACCTGCGGCAAAGGACTCTTCAAGGAACAGTTTATCCAGCGCGCTGTCGGCCAACTGGAACGGGACGTTCATGCGGGAACGGTTGGCCGCTGCCACATCGTTACGATAGAAGCTGCTGCGGTCGATCGCGCCGTAGAGCAAATCGGCTTTTTGCTGGTTGATTTTGTCGATGGCCGCCACGCCGCCCTGCTCTTTCAGCCACTTGAACACCAGACCGGCCAGGTACCAGGCGAACGTCGGCGGGGTGTTAAACATGGAGTCGTTGGCATCCAGGACGGAGTAGTCAAGGATTGACGGACAGGCGATACTGGCTTTACCCAGCAGGTCTTCACGCACGATCACCAGCGTCAGGCCCGCCGGGCCGATATTTTTCTGCGCGCCCGCATAGATAACGCCGTAACGGCTGACATCAATCGGAGCGGAGAGAATCGTGGAGGAGAAATCCGCCGCAACCACTACGTCGTCAGCAAAATTCGGCGTTTCATCAATCGCAATACCGTCGATGGTTTCATTCGGACAGTAGTGCAGATAGGCCGCACCTGGCGTCAGCTGCCATTCGCTCATCGGTTTAACCGCACGCAGGCCGTCAACCGTGATTTTCGCGTCAATGGCGTTCGGCGAACAATATTTTTTCGCTTCTTTAATCGCGCTTGCCGCCCAGTAGCCCGCATCGACGTAGTCGGCAACGGTTTTATCGCCAAGCAGGTTCAGCGGGATACCGGCAAACTGTCCGCGACCGCCGCCGTGGCAGAATAAAACTTTATAATTGGAAGGAATATTGAGCAGGGAGCGAAAATCCTGTTCCGCTTCTTCAGCCACCTTAATGAACTCTTTACCACGGTGGCTGATTTCCATCACCGACGTCCCCAAACCGTTCCAGTCGCACAGTTCCTTTTGCGCCAGTTTGAGTACTTCCGCCGGCAGCATTGCCGGGCCTGAACTGAAGTTATAGACCTGAGCCATTTCCCCTCACCACTTGCTATGTTATTTACCCGCGAACCGTCGCGGGCATAAGTTATTCCTGTGGCTATCGGTTTTATCATTCAGTGACACGTACCGCAACGAGTAAAACTAAGCAGCCACGAAATGTGCTTATCATCACACAAAAGAATCTGCCAGCTTGACGTCATAAAACCGACATAATTGCTGTCAGGTGACGCTTTTCGCCCTGCTGGCCCGCGACCATTCTGCATTTGCGCAGCGTGGAGATAATTGTTTATCCCCGGTGCGGAGCTTAAGAACTGCGCTACAACCTACGCCGGCATATTTATCGTCGCGCGCAAGGGTGACGAGCTTGCGTTGTGGGGCGACGGGAAAATGGCCAGACCGGCTTTGGCGTCCGGGTCCGATCATCGTAGAGACTGATTTGCCCGTGGGTTTCCGGCATAGCCAACCGGACCTGTCCCGGCTGTTCAACACCGTTATCCGCAGCGCCATACGATGCCAGTCAAATGCCTGCATGGTTAACGCCTGCACAGTTATCAGAGGTCAGTACGGATAGCCAGACGATGAAGATAGCGCCGGTCATCTAAAAGCCGTATCATTGCGCGCTTTACGTACGATAAAAGTGATCGCCATGACTCAAACATTTATTCCCGGCAAAGATGCCGCCCTGGAAGATTCCATCGCTCGCTTCCAGCAGAAATTGCTCGACCTCGGATTTGATATTGAAGAGGCCTCATGGCTGAATCCCGTACCGCACGTGTGGTCAGTACATATCCGTGATAAAGCGTGCTCGCTGTGTTTCACCAACGGCAAAGGGGCGACCAAAAAAGCGGCGCTGGCCTCCGCGCTTGGCGAATATTTCGAGCGTCTGTCCACCAACTACTTTTTTGCTGACTTTTGGTTGGGCGATACCCTCGCTAACGGACCGTTCGTCCACTACCCCAATGAGAAATGGTTCCCGCTGACCGAAGATGACGAGGTGCCGGAAGGTCTGCTGGATCCTCGTCTGCGCGCATTTTACGATCCTGACGATCAGTTGACCGCCAGCATGCTGGTCGATCTGCAGTCGGGCAATGACCAACGCGGCGTTTGCGGCCTGCCGTTCACCCGTCAGTCCGATGGCGAAACCGTCTATATCCCGATGAATATCGTCGGCAACCTGTATGTCTCTAACGGGATGTCTGCGGGCAATACGCCGAATGAAGCGCGCGTTCAGGCGCTGTCGGAAGTCTTCGAGCGTCATATCAAAAACCGCATCATCGCTGAAAGCATCAGCCTGCCAGAAATTCCGGCAGAGGTCATGGCGCGCTATCCGGGCGTGGTTGAATCCATTAACAAGCTGGAGGCCGAAGGTTTCCCGATTTTTGCTTACGATGGCTCGCTGGGCGGTAAATACCCGGTTATCTGCGTGGTGTTGTTTAACCCGACGAATGGAACCTGCTTCGCCTCTTTCGGCGCGCATCCGGACTTCGGCGTCGCCCTGGAACGTACCGTCACCGAACTGCTGCAGGGTCGTAGCCTGAAAGATCTCGATGTCTTTACGCCACCAACCTTCGATGATGAAGAAGTGGCTGAACACGCCAACCTTGAAACCCACTTTATCGATTCCAGCGGCCTGATCTCCTGGGATATGTTCAAACAGGATGCCGACTACCCGTTCGTCGACTGGAGCTTCTCCGGCACGACGGAGGAAGAGTTCGCCACCCTGATGGCTATCTTTAAAGCAGAAGATAAAGAAGTTTACATCGCCGATTATGAGCACCTGAGCGTCTACGCCTGCCGCATCATCGTTCCGGGAATGTCAGACATTTACCCGGCAGAAGATCTGTGGCTGGCCAATAACAGCATGGGCAGCCATCTGCGCGAAACTCTTCTCTCCCTGCCGGGCAGCGAATGGGATAAAGAAGATTATCTGGCGCTGATCGAGCAGCTGGACGATGAAGGGAATGACGACTTTACCCGCGTGCGCGAGCTGCTGGGCCTGGCGACAGGCAAAGACAATGGCTGGTATACGCTGCGCATTGGTGAGCTGAAGGCGATGCTGGCGCTGGCAGGCGGCGATCTGGAGCAGGCGCTGATCTGGACGGAATGGACCATTGAATTCAATGCTTCAATCTTCAGTGCCGAGCGCGCGAACTACTACCGCTGCCTGCAGACGCTGCTGCTGCTCAGTCAGGAAGAAGAACGTCAGCCTCTGCAGTATCTGAATGCCTTTATCCGCATGTACGGTGCTGATGCGGTAGAAGCCGCCAGCGCGGCGATGAGCGGTGAAGCGCCGTTCTATGGTCTGCAGGCCGTAGATAGCGATCTGCAGGCTTTCCCGGCCCATCAGTCCTTACTGAAAGCCTATGAAAAACTGCAGCGGGCAAAAGCGGCATTCTGGGCTAAATAAGGCTTCATTTTACTGCCAGCCACATTATTCACGGGGTCGATAAGGACCCCGTTTTTCATCGCTAAATAGCCCCGCGGCTAATTTGTAGTTGCAACGTTAATTTACAGTAAACTTTTTTTACGCATCACTTTAGGATTGTTAATTTTAATAAAAAATACCCCATTTTAATTAACCGTCCGTGGCGGCCAAAATGAAAAAAATCAACATAATTTGTAAATTTTAAAATTTATTTTTTTAATTTAAAACATGCACTTATCACCATAAAAAGTAAAAACCACACATATCCAGGGCTTATAGTTCCGGTGGGATATGATCTACATCAAATTCCCTTCTATAATGCTTTGTTAGTATCTCACCGCCAACTTTTATAAAGAGAGAGTTAGTGTGAAAGCTGACAACCCTTTTGATCTTTTACTCCCTGCAGCCATGGCGAAAGTCGCCGAAGAAGCAGGTGTCTACAAAGCGACAAAGCACCCGATGAAGACGTTTTATCTGGCGATTACCGCTGGTGTTTTCATTTCCATCGCTTTTGTCTTCTATATTACGGCGACAACCGGCACTGCCGCGATGCCTTTCGGGATTGCTAAACTGATCGGAGGGATCTGCTTTTCACTCGGCCTGATTCTTTGCGTCATTTGCGGTGCCGACCTGTTTACCTCCACCGTTCTTATCGTCGTGGCGAAAGCCAGCGGACGAATTACCTGGGGTCAACTGGCAAGAAACTGGCTCAACGTCTATGTTGGTAACCTGATAGGCGCGCTGCTGTTTGTATTGCTGATGTGGTTATCTGGCGAGCATATGACCGCCAACGGAGCCTGGGGCCTTAACGTCCTGCAAACCGCCGACCACAAAATGCACCATACATTTATTGAAGCCGTGTGTCTGGGTATCCTGGCTAACCTGATGGTCTGTCTGGCGGTGTGGATGAGCTACTCCGGCCGCAGCCTGATGGATAAAGCCATGATTATGGTGCTCCCCGTAGCGATGTTTGTTGCCAGCGGCTTTGAGCACAGTATCGCTAACATGTTTATGATCCCGCTGGGTATCGTAATCCGCGACTTTGCAAGCCCGGAATTCTGGACCGCGATTGGTTCCGCTCCGGAAAATTTCTCTCACCTGACCGTGATGAACTTCATTACTGATAACCTGATTCCGGTAACTATCGGGAACATTATCGGCGGTGGTCTGCTGGTTGGGTTGACATACTGGGTCATTTACCTGCGTGGCGACGACCATCACTAAGGGCCGTTTCAGGCAGTAAATAAAAAATCCACTTAAGAAGGTAGGTGTTACATGTCCGAGCTTAATGAAAAGTTAGCCACAGCCTGGGAAGGTTTCGCGAAAGGTGACTGGCAGAAAGAAGTCAACGTACGTGACTTTATCCAGAAAAACTATACCCCGTATGAAGGCGACGAGTCCTTCCTGGCTGGCGCAACTGAAGCGACAACCAAGCTGTGGGACAACGTTATGGAAGGTGTTAAACAGGAAAACCGCACTCACGCGCCTGTTGACTTCGACACCGCCCTTGCCTCCACCATCACTTCTCATGACGCAGGCTACATCAACAAAGCTCTTGAGAAAATCGTTGGTCTGCAGACTGAAAAACCGCTGAAACGTGCGATTATCCCGTTCGGCGGCATCAAAATGGTTGAAGGTTCCTGCAAAGCGTACGATCGCGAACTGGACCCGATGCTGAAAAAAATCTTCACCGAATACCGCAAAACCCATAACCAGGGTGTATTCGATGTGTACACCAAAGACATCCTGAACTGCCGTAAGTCTGGCGTTCTGACAGGTCTGCCGGATGCGTATGGCCGTGGCCGTATCATCGGTGACTACCGTCGCGTTGCGCTGTACGGTATCGACTTCCTGATGAAAGACAAATACGCGCAGTTCCTGTCTCTGCAGTCTGACCTGGAAAACGGCGTAAACCTGGAAGCGACTATCCGTCTGCGTGAAGAGATCTCTGAACAGCACCGTGCTCTGGGTCAGATCAAAGAAATGGCAGCGAAATATGGCTGCGATATCTCTGGTCCGGCAACCAACGCACAGGAAGCTATCCAGTGGACCTACTTCGGCTACCTGGCCGCAGTTAAGTCTCAGAACGGCGCAGCAATGTCCTTCGGTCGCGTATCCACCTTCCTGGATGCCTACATCGAACGTGATATCAAAGCAGGAAAAATCACTGAACAAGACGCTCAGGAAATGATTGACCACCTGGTCATGAAACTGCGTATGGTTCGCTTCCTGCGTACTCCGGAATATGATGAACTGTTCTCCGGCGACCCGATTTGGGCAACGGAATCCATCGGTGGTATGGGCGTTGACGGCCGTACTCTGGTCACCAAAAACAGCTTCCGCTTCCTGAACACCCTGTACACCATGGGGCCTTCTCCAGAGCCGAACATCACCGTTCTGTGGTCTGAAAAACTGCCGCTGAACTTCAAGAAATTCGCCGCTAAAGTGTCTATCGATACCTCTTCTCTGCAGTATGAGAACGATGACCTGATGCGTCCGGACTTCAACAACGACGACTACGCTATCGCATGCTGCGTAAGCCCGATGGTTGTTGGTAAGCAAATGCAGTTCTTCGGTGCGCGTGCTAACCTCGCGAAAACCATGCTGTACGCTATCAACGGCGGCGTTGATGAAAAACTGAAAATGCAGGTGGGTCCGAAATCTGAACCTATCAAAGGCGACGTTCTGAACTTCGACGAAGTGATGGACCGTATGGATCACTTCATGGACTGGCTGGCTAAGCAGTATGTCACCGCGCTGAACGTTATCCACTACATGCACGACAAGTACAGCTACGAAGCCTCTCTGATGGCGCTGCACGACCGTGACGTCATTCGCACCATGGCATGTGGTATCGCAGGTCTGTCCGTTGCGGCTGACTCCCTGTCTGCTATCAAATATGCGAAAGTTAAACCGATTCGTGACGAAGACGGCCTGGCCGTTGACTTCGCAATCGAAGGCGAATACCCGCAGTTCGGTAACAACGATGCTCGCGTTGATGACATGGCGGTGGACCTGGTAGAACGTTTCATGAAGAAAATTCAGAAACTCACTACCTATCGCAACGCTATCCCGACTCAGTCCGTTCTGACCATCACCTCTAACGTGGTTTATGGTAAGAAAACCGGTAACACCCCTGACGGTCGTCGTGCCGGTGCGCCGTTCGGACCAGGTGCTAACCCGATGCACGGTCGTGACCAGAAAGGTGCGGTTGCCTCTCTGACCTCCGTGGCTAAACTGCCGTTTGCTTACGCGAAAGATGGTATTTCTTACACCTTCTCTATCGTGCCAAACGCGCTGGGTAAAGACGACGAAGTGCGTAAAACCAACCTTGCAGGCCTGATGGATGGTTACTTCCACCACGAAGCATCTATCGAAGGCGGTCAGCACCTGAACGTCAACGTCATGAACCGCGAAATGCTGCTCGACGCGATGGAAAACCCGGAAAAATATCCGCAGCTGACCATCCGCGTATCTGGCTATGCAGTACGTTTTAACTCCCTGACTAAAGAACAGCAGCAGGACGTTATCACACGTACCTTCACTCAGACCATGTAATGGTTGTGACTGAAATCGCGATTTAAAAAGCGTACAATAAAGGCTCCACGCAAGTGGGGCCTTTTTAACACCCTCTCCACCCCAGTCTCTTTTGTCCGCTATCTATACTCTATGGATAACAGCCAAAACAGACTTAGAGCCTATCCCATCAGGCGTCATTGTCGCAGCCAGTTTGAACACGGACAGCGCGTAACAACCGGAGCGTACACGTAGTACGTGAGGATTGTGAGCACTGCCCAGATTCAAAATGGCAAGTAAAATAGCCTAATGGGACTGGCTCTTAAACACAGCCGGTTTGAGCTGTGCATCACAGGCCCCGGAAGGGCCGAATCTGGAGATATCACCGCAATGTCAACTATTGGTCGTATTCACTCCTTCGAATCCTGTGGCACTGTCGATGGCCCAGGGATTCGCTTTATCACCTTCTTCCAGGGCTGCCTGATGCGCTGCCTGTATTGCCACAACCGTGACACCTGGGATACCCACGGTGGTACCGAAGTCACCGTCGAAAACCTGATGAAAGAGGTCGTGACCTATCGCCACTTTATGAATGCTTCCGGCGGCGGCGTTACGGCATCGGGCGGTGAGGCGATTTTGCAGGCCGAGTTTGTGCGCGACTGGTTCCGCGCCTGCCACAAAGAAGGCATTCATACCTGCCTCGACACCAACGGCTTTGTCCGTCGCTACGACCCGGTTATTGACGAGCTGCTTGAAGTGACCGATCTGGTCATGCTCGACCTCAAACAGATGAATGATGAGATCCATCAGAATCTGGTTGGCGTGTCTAACCACCGTACGCTGGAGTTTGCCCGCTATTTATCGAATAAAAACATCAAAGTCTGGATTCGTTACGTGGTGGTTCCCGGCTGGTCTGACGATGATGACTCCGCGCACCGCCTCGGCGAGTTTACCCGCGATATGGGTAATGTCGAAAAAATCGAACTGCTCCCCTATCACGAGCTAGGCAAGCACAAATGGGTCGCGATGGGTGAAGAGTACAAGCTGGATGGCGTACACCCGCCGAAGAAAGAGACCATGGAGCGGGTCAAAGGCATTCTCGAGCAGTATGGTCATAAGGTGATGTACTGAATCCCCCCCCTTCCCCAACACAACGGCTGCCATTTCAGGCAGCCGTTTTGCTTTCTGTCGAGGAATACAGAGAACGGGAAGCGACAGCGCGCCCTGTTACCTTCCCGGGCTGGCTCAGGCGTGCGCCACCGGCGTCGGATGATGGCCGGCTTTGCGCAGCAACGTCAGCAGATAAATAAACGACACGCTGGCAATCATGATAAATAGCAGGTTGTCGGAAAAATTCTGCATCAGCATGGCGGTGAAGGTTGGCCCGAGCAAACTGCCGATGGTATAGCTCATCAACAATGCCTGGTTCATGGCGACCAGCTGATGGCGCTCGACTTTCTCACAGGCCCAGGCCATTGCTACCGGGTACAGCGTGAAGCCCGATGCGCCAAGGATGAACAGCGCCGGAGCCATTGCCGCGCCGCTAAGCATGGCCAGGCAGCCTAAAATCACAATAAAAACCTGAACGCGCAATACCAGCAAGCGACCATAGCGGTCGGCCATACGGCCGATCGGCCACTGGCCCAGAATACCTGCGCTGACCATAACCGCCATCCAGAAACCGATGCCGGAGTCACTGACCCCCTGATGGTTCAACCACAGCGGCATCAATCCATACAGTGACCCGAGAACAATCCCGGAGATAATGCAGCCGTTCACGCCATGGCGGGCCTGACGCAGCTTGAGCATTGGCCAGATCCGCGCCGGCTCATGCTGTTCATCGCTTTGGTTCACTACGCGGGTAAACAGCATAGGCAGGATTGCCGCCAGCGTCAGCGCGGTCACCCACGGCAGCACGCTCATCAGCTCCGTCGGCAGCTTGCTGACCATCAGTTGGCCCAGCACGGTTCCCACATAGTAAACCATCATGTAGGCAGCCAGCAGACGACCGCGGCTACGCGACGTTCCGCTGCAAACCAGCGCGCTTTCGACCACGACCCAAATCATCGCGCAGCCAACGCCGGCGAGAAAGCGCCAGCTGAACCAGGTCCAGAAACCGAGGGTAATGCCAAGCCCGACGCAGCCCACGGCAAAGATCAGCGATGCAAGATAATAACTACGGTTAAATCCCAGACGCTTAATGACCCATCCTGCCAGCAACGTCCCCACCAGATTACCGGTAAAATAGGATGACCCCACCATACCGACCTGCCAGGTTGGCATATTTTCATGGGCGAGCCAAAGAGGGACGAGGGTATTTAAAACCGCAATCGCCAGCGTCAACAGAAGCAGGCCGCAGAGCAACATTTGCACCGGCCGGGTGTAGATGGACATGGATATAACCGTGAGGAAGTTTAGATTTCGTGCGCATCATGCCACCGCCAAAAACATTGTCAATCCACCAGAAATCAGGCGGGAGGCGGTTTCACGGGCAACGATAGAAATTTTTCATCCAGCGGAGCGACAACAGAATTATTCTTTGTATTATTCCATTGTTTTTATTAATTTTTTGAAAAAAAACGGCGGGAATATCAGTAGAAAAATTTCATGAAAAAACAGCACATTTTTGTTGCGCCAGAACCGGGCGTCCTGGCGCAACGGATTATCAGCTGGCGATAGCCATACCGACCGTCATATGCAGACCGTAGAATATGCCCCGCCCTACCATCTCACCCACCAGTACCAGCACGAAGGCCAGACTTAGCAGCGGCACGGCGGGCTGATAGCCTTTGAGCAGCGGAACAACCCAGCATGCCACAGCCAGCACCAGCGCAACCACACGCCAGGCCATCAGTGAGCCATAATCCGGCACCAGCGCTGAAGCCTGCTGAACAGAACTGTGAATCGTCGACAGCTCGCTGCCTTGCATCAGGGCCACAATAATGCTGGCCACCAGCGCCAGCAGCGTGACTACCGGCAGCAGACGCATCGCCCGACCATCCACCCCGGCAACCCGCAGCAACAGATAGCCCAGCAGCGGGCCGCCGATCAACAGCGTCAGGAAGAAGCTCAGTGGCGTCCAGACGGTATACCAGGTCGGTACGGTATCGATGGTGTTATACACACGCACCATCATCCAGACAAAGATAATACCCAGCACCATCGTCGCGACCAGCCAGAGACTGCGCAGCCCGGTCGGCAGTTTCTTCACCACCGCCAGCAGCCAGCCAATGCCACCGACGGCGAAAAAGAGGGCGCCGCTGGCAATTTCGTTACTCAACGACGAAGCACCAACCCGGTTAAGCGAGTTAAAAGCCCGCATCGGCGACCCCAGGTGCAGGGTTGAGGCGATAAACCCAATCCCCATCAGCACCCATAAGCCAAACATGCTCAGTACCACGCGCTGCTGCTGCTCATGCGACAAACCGCCTTTCATCAGCGCCAGCGCCAGGACGATAAAACCACCCGCCACGCACTGTCCAAAGACCGTGAAGATCATCAGCGGCCATTCATGCCATCCACTTCCCATCTCACACCTCCTTCGGGTTGGCCAGATAGCCGGTTGTATCACCGCACGGACGACTATTGGCGTTCGGTTTGATGACAATACTGGGTTTGGTAAAGTGCGCAGATGGCAGCGGTGCAACCGCCGCCAGTTTGCCGTGTTTCTCACGCAGCTCTTCGACAGGGCCAAAGTCCAGCGCGCGCAGCGGGCAGGATTCGACGCAAATCGGTTTTTTACCCTCGGCGACGCGCTGGTAGCAGCCATCACACTTAGTCATATGCCCTTTGGCGGCATTGTACTGCGGCGCACCGTACGGGCAGGCCATATGACAATAGCGGCAGCCGATGCACACATCTTCATCCACCACCACAAAACCATCATCGCGTTTATGCATAGCGCCGCTCGGGCACACTTTGGTACAGGCCGGATCTTCGCAGTGGTTACAGGCGATGGACAGGTAATAGGCAAAGACGTTCTGGTGCCAGACGCCGTTGTCCTCCTGCCAGTCGCCGCCCGCATATTCATAAATGCGGCGGAAGCTGACGTCCGGGGTTAAGTTTTTGAAGTCTTTACAGGCCAGCTCGCAGGTTTTACAACCGGTGCAACGAGCAGAATCGATAAAAAATCCATATTGAGTTGTCATCGGTTATTCCTTACAGCTTTTCAACCTGGACCAGGTTCGTGTGCGATGGGTTACCTTTCGCCAGAGGCGACGGGCGTTGGGTGGTGAGCACGTTGATGCTCCCCGCCTGATCCACGCGTCCTGCGTCCGGGTTATACCAGGCGCCCTCACCCAGCGCGACAACGCCAGGCATCATTCGCGGCGTGACTTTGGCTTCGATATGCACTTCACCGCGATGGTTGTAAATACGAATGCGATCGCCGTTGGCGATGCCGCGTTGTTTCGCATCGAGTGGGTTAATCCACATCTCCTGACGACAGGCGGCCTTCAGCACATCGACGTTGCCGTAGGTAGAGTGAACGCGCGATTTGTAGTGAAAACCGGTCAGCTGCAGCGGGAATTTCGCCGTCAGCGGATCGTCATAGTTTTCAAAGCCCGGCGTATAAATCGGCAGCGGATCGATCACATCGCCATCGGGCAGCTCCCAGGTGGCGGCAATGTTCGCCAGCGCCTGGGAATAGATCTCAATTTTGCCCGACGGGGTCTCCAGCGGATTAGCCTGCGGATTGTCACGGAATGCCTTATAGGCAACATGATGGCCTTCCGGATCGCGCTGCTTGTAAATCCCCTGCTGACGGAAGGTATCGAAGTCCGGTAAATCCGGGATAGCCTTGCGGGAAAGCTCATGCAGATAACGCATCCAGCCTTCCTGGCTACGGCCTTCGGTAAACTTGTGCTCAACGCCGAGGCGTTTTGCCAGTTCCGTGGTCATGTCATAAATCGTTTTGCACTCAAAACGCGGTTTAATCACCTGGTCGGTGAAGATAACGTAGGACATGTTGCCGCACGAGGCATCCAGCGCGAAGTCCATCTGCTCGGAAGCAGTGCAGTCCGGCAGCAGAATATCGGCATATTTGGCTGACGAGGTCATGTGGCAGTCGATCACCACGATCATTTCGCACTTCTTATCATCCTGCAGGATTTCATGGGTGCGGTTGATCTCAGAATGCTGGTTAATCAGACAGTTACCGGCATAGTTCCAGATCATTTTGATAGGCACGTCCAGCTTATCTTTACCGCGTACGCCGTCACGCAACGCCGTCATCTCCGGGCCGCGTTCAATCGCGTCAGTCCACATAAACATGGAGATGCTGGTCTCAACGGGGTTCTCCAGCGTCGGCATACGCTCGAAAGGCAGGTCGTACGAGCCTTCACGCGCGCCGGTGTTACCTCCGTTGATGCCAACGTTGCCGGTCAGAATCGACAGCATCGAGATAGCACGGGTGGCGATTTCACCATTCGCGTGGCGCTGCGGCCCCCAGCCCTGGCTGATAAAGGCAGGTTTGGCTGTCGCAATTTCACGTGCCAGTTGCACAATACGAGCGGCCGGAATTCCGGTGATCGTCGATGCCCACTGCGGCGTTTTGGCAATGCCGTCGCGACCCTGACCGAGGATATAGGCCTTGTAGTGGCCGTTGGCCGGCGCATCGGCAGGCAGCGTTTTCTCGTCATAGCCGACGCAGTATTTATCGAGGAATGGCCGATCGACCAGATTTTCGGTGATCATCACCCAGGCGAGCGCGGAAACCAGCGCCGCATCGGTGCCAGGTCGAATCGGTATCCACTCATCTTCACGACCGGCACCGGTATCGGTATAACGCGGATCGATGATGATCATCCGGGCGTTGGATTTTTGCCGCGCTTGTTCCAGGTAGTACGTTACCCCGCCGCCGCTCATGCGTGTTTCACCAGGGTTGTTGCCAAACAACACCACCAGCTGGCTGTTTTCGATATCCGACGGGCTGTTACCGTCGGCCCAGCCGCCATAGGTGTAGTTCAGGCCCGCAGCGATTTGCGCCGACGAGTAATCGCCGTAATGGTTAAGGTAACCGCCGCAGCAGTTCATCAGACGGGCGATAAGCGTTTTTCCCGGCGGCCAGGAGCGGGTCATGGTGCCGCCAAGCGTACCGGTACCGTAATTCAGGTAGATCGATTCGTTACCGTAATCTTTAATCAGGCGCTGCATATTGCTGGCGATACTATCAAATGCTTCTTCCCAGCTGATGCGCTCAAATTTTCCTTCACCGCGCTTGCCAACGCGCTTCATGGGATACTTCAGACGGTCGGGGTTGTAGACGCGGCGACGCATGGAACGCCCGCGCAGACAGGCACGTACCTGATGCAGGCCGTCATAGTTGTCGTCGCCGGTATTATCCGTTTCAACGTATTTAATTTCGCCATCCACCACATGCATGCGCAGCGGACAGCGGCTGCCGCAGTTCACGGTACAGGCACTCCAGGTGACCGTTTCATTCACCGGCGCCACAGCGTCGGCAGCATGGGCAATGCGTGTAAATGGTAGGGTAAATGCGCTACTGGCCAGCGCCAGACCGCCAATTGCCGTGGTTTTCATTAAACCACGCCGGCTTACTTCGGCAGCCAGTAAAGCATCGGGGGCTTTAATTTTCATGGATACTCGCTTTGGTTGCTCACAATTCACTGACATTCGTTATGTAGTCGCATACATAACGAATTTAATTTTTTATAGCTTTTTATGCTGTGTTAACACCAAGGGAGTATGGGGGGTATCGCCAGAGGGATTATTGCCCGGCATCAATAAGGGGATTAAAAAAAAGCGCCCGAAGGCGCTTTTGAGAAGCAGGTAGAAAAATCAGCCGATAAATTCGAGGCCACGCATATAGGGGCGCAGAATTTCCGGGATCGCAATACGACCATCCGCCTGCTGATAGTTTTCCATCAGCGCGACCAGGGTACGCCCCACCGCCAGCCCGGAGCCGTTCAGCGTGTGCACCAGACGAGTTTTCTTGTCGGACTTGCTGCGGCAGCGTGCCTGCATACGACGTGCCTGGAAGTCCCAGACGTTAGAGCAGGAGGAGATTTCACGGTAGGTGTTCTGTGCCGGAACCCAGACTTCCAGATCATACGTTTTGCATGCGCTGAAGCCCATATCGCCGGTGCAGAGCGCCACTTTACGGTACGGCAGACCCAGCAGCTGCAGAACTTTTTCCGCATGGCCGGTCATCTCTTCCAGCGCCGCCATCGAATCTTCCGGACGCACGATCTGCACCATTTCTACTTTGTCGAACTGATGCATACGAATCAGGCCACGGGTATCACGACCGTAGGAACCGGCTTCAGAACGGAAACACGGCGTGTGGGCGGTCATTTTGATCGGCAGATCGTCTTCGTCGATGATCTCATCGCGAACAAGGTTGGTCAGCGGCACTTCAGCGGTCGGGATCAGCGCATAGTTGCTGCTGTCCGCTTCTTCTTCCAGCGGACGGGTATGGAACAGATCGCCGGCAAATTTCGGCAGCTGACCGGTACCGTACAGCGTCTCCTGGTTGACCAGATACGGCACATAGTTTTCACTGTAGCCGTGCTGTTCGGTATGCAGATCCAGCATGAACTGCGCCAGCGCACGATGCAGACGGGCCAGTTGCCCTTTCATCACCACAAAGCGGGAGCCGGTCAGCTTAACGGCAGCGGCAAAGTCCAGTCCGCCGTGCATTTCGCCCAGCGTCACGTGATCGCGGACGTCAAAATCGAACTCGCGCGGCGTCCCCCAGCGGCTGACTTCAACGTTGTCGTTTTCGTCGCGACCGGCCGGCACGTCGTCGTGCGGAATGTTAGGGATAGTCAGCGCGATATCGCGGATCTCTGCCAGTAACACGTCCAGCTCGGCTTTCGCCGCATCCAGCTGTTCGCCCAGTTTGTTAACTTCCTGGCGTAATGGCTCGATATCTTCCCCGCGCGCTTTCGCCTGGCCAATGGATTTCGATCGGGAGTTACGCTCCGCCTGCAGATTTTCCGTTTCAACCTGCAGAACTTTACGACGCTCTTCCAGAGCGCGCAGTTTATCTACATCCAGCTTAAAGCCCCGGCGTGCCAGTTTTTCAGCGACTGCGTCTGGCTCGGTACGCAGCAGATTGGGATCGAGCATGCTTATCCTGTGCTTATCGAATAAATAAAAGAAAAGTGGCCGCAGACTACGACCACCGGGATATCTTGATAACCTTACCGCAACGCCTCTGTTAGCGGTAGCGTTTTATGGGGCTATTTTGATCCTGTTCGCTAAGCCAGGCGAGCTTTTCGCCAATTTTCCCCTCCAGCCCCCGATTTGTGGGCCGATAATAACGAGTTTGGGCCATTTCCTGCGGGAAATAGGCTTCCCCGGCAGCATAGGCGTTTGGCTCATCATGGGCATAGCGATACTCCTGCCCATAGCCCATCTCTTTCATCAAGCGGGTTGGCGCGTTACGCAGATGCACCGGCACATCGTAGTCCGGACGCTCGCGGGCATCGGCCATGGCGGCTTTAAATGCGGTGTAAACCGCGTTGCTCTTCGGCGCGCAGGCGAGATAAACAATGGCCTGCGCAATCGCACGCTCGCCCTCCGCTGGCCCCACCCGGGTAAAACAGTCCCAGGCAGAGAGCGCAACCTGCATGGCACGCGGGTCGGCATTGCCAACATCTTCCGAAGCGATAGCCAGGCAGCGTCGGGCCACATACAGCGGATCGCCGCCGGCGGTAATGATACGAGCGTACCAGTACAGCGCCGCATCCGGCGCGCTGCCGCGAACGGACTTGTGCAGCGCGGAAATCAAATCGTAGAAACGGTCGCCTTTATTATCAAACCGGGCGCTGCGCTCGCCGGCAATTTCGGTCAGCAGTTCCGCTTTCAGCACCCGGTTGCCGGAGGCATCCGTCTCCGCCATATCGGCCATCATTTCCAGCGTATTGAGCGCCCGGCGCGCATCGCCGTTAACCAGCCCGGCGATCGCCTGGCGGGTATCATCCGGCAGCACGATATTTTGCCCGCCGTAGCCACGATCTTTATCGTTCATCGCCTGCGTCAGCACATGCTCAATATCCTCGCTGGACAACGATTTCAGCAGGTATACGCGCGCCCGGGATAGCAGTGCGGAATTGAGTTCAAACGAGGGGTTTTCCGTCGTCGCGCCGATGAAGGTGATGGTGCCGTCTTCAATATGCGGCAAAAAGGCATCCTGCTGACTTTTATTAAAACGATGGACTTCGTCAACGAACAGAATGGTGCGGCGCCCGGCATTACGGTTCTGTCTGGCGCGCTCGATCGCTTCGCGGATCTCTTTTACGCCGGAGGTTACCGCCGAGATTCGTTCAACATCGGCGCTGGCATAGCGAGCAATCACTTCAGCCAGCGTGGTTTTGCCGGTGCCGGGCGGCCCCCATAAGATCATCGAATGCAGATGCCCGGCCTCAATCGCCCGCGGCAAAGGTTTCCCCGGCGCCAGCAGATGCTGCTGGCCAATGTACTGCGCTAAATTTTCTGGCCGCATGCGGGCGGCCAGAGGTTGAAACGCATTATCGGAAAAATCGAGCGACAGATTGCTCACACTCGCCTCTACTTACGTTGATCGTCCACCGTCACCCCTTTCGGCGGTGTAAAGGTGAACTTAGATGCATCGACCGCGCCGTTTTGCTGAGACTTCAGCTGGTAGCTGCTGCGCTGGTCATCCTGCTCTATCGCGCTGAACTGATGGATGGTCCCGTCGCGGCCAACGTTGATCGTAAACTGCTTCAGGTTACCGCCGCCGCTTTTTGGCGTCAGGACAAAATCATCGCCGTTTTGCTTGATGTTGTACTGCTGCCAGTCGTTGGACTGGTTGCGGGCAATCAGCATAAACGGCGTGTTGCTGGTGGCGTCTTTCAACCAGGTGGCGGTTGCCTGCTCAACAAACGGGTTGTAGAACCACAGGGTCTTCCCGTCAGAGACCAGAATGCTTTCATCCGGCTGGGTCATATGCCAGTTAAACAGATTCGGACGTTTAACCCACAGGTCGCCCTGCCCGTCCTGGACGGCGTTACCGCTGCCATCGGTCACTTTTTGGGTGAAGCTGGCATGGAAGCTGCTCACTTTATCAAGGCGGCTTTTCAAATCACTGGCGGCATCCGCCCACACCTGGCTCACAACAAATCCAGACAGTAATGCACAGGTGATTGCGAGTTTTTTCATTGTTATTCCTTAATGTGCGTCACTCCCGACGCGGGAGCCTCTTCTGCCTCCTAATGTAGGACCGCCTGGCACGACGGAACAGCAGAACAGGCTGATTTTGCGCTTATTTACCCAACTTTGCACTTACTCGAAGGGCGGCGGCGCCAGCACTTCGCGGTTACCATTATGGCCCTGCTCGCTGACAATACCCTGCGCTTCCATCTGTTCGATAATACGTGCCGCGCGGTTGTACCCGATGCGGAACTGGCGCTGAACGCCGGAGATAGAGGCTTTACGTTTTTCAGTGACGAAGTTCACCGCCTGATCGAACAACGGATCCAGCTCTTCACCACCGTCAAAGCCGCCGCTGCCGCCTTCGCTTTCGCTATCCGACGTAATGCCGTCAACATACTGCGGACGCCCGCGCGCTTTCCAGTCCTGAACCACGGCGTGCACTTCCTGGTCGCGAACGAACGCGCCGTGGACACGCACCGGCATGGTCGAGTTCGGCCCGGAGTAGAGCATATCCCCCATCCCCAGCAGTGATTCCGCGCCGCCCTGATCGAGGATGGTACGCGAGTCAATCTTGCTTGAGACGGTGAATGCGATACGCGTCGGGATGTTCGCTTTAATAAGACCGGTAATGACGTCGACGGACGGACGCTGCGTTGCCAGCACAAGGTGAATACCCGCCGCACGCGCTTTCTGCGCCAGACGCGCGATCAGCTCTTCGACCTTCTTACCGACGGTCATCATCAGGTCGGCGAATTCATCCACCAGGACGACGATATACGGCAGTTTTTCCAGCACCGGATGGACGGCGTCCATACTGTCTCCCGGTTTCCAGTACGGATCCGGAATCGGCCGGCCCATCCGCGCCGCTTCGGCGATTTTCTCGTTGTAACCCGCGAGGTTACGCACGCCGAGCGCCGACATCAGCTTGTAGCGACGCTCCATTTCGTTCACGCTCCAGCGCAGTGCGTTAGCGGCGTCTTTCATATCGGTGACGACTTCGGTCAGCAGATGCGGGATCCCTTCATAGACCGACAGTTCGAGCATTTTCGGGTCGATCATAATGAAGCGCACATCTTCCGGCTGCGCTTTATACAGCATGCTGAGGATCATGGCGTTGACCCCCACCGATTTACCGGAACCGGTGGTACCGGCCACCAGCAGGTGCGGCATTTTTGCCAGATCGGCAACGACCGGATCGCCGGCGATGTCTTTCCCCAGCACCACGGTGAGCGGCGATGGGTTATCGCGGAATTTCGTGTTATCCAGCACTTCTCGCAGGTAAACGGTCTGGCGTTTTTTATTCGGCAGTTCCAGGCCCACGTACGGCTTACCCGGAATCACTTCCACGACACGCACCGCAATGGTGGACAAGGAACGGGCCAGGTCACGCGACAGGTTTGAAATCCGTGCGGCCTTCACGCCCGGCGCCAGATTCAGTTCGAAACGGGTGATAACCGGGCCTGGTGAGTAGTTCACCACATCCGCTTTAATGCGGAAGTCCGCCAGACGGGCCTCAACCAGGCGCGCCATTTGCTCCAGCGCGAAGGTATCCACCGGCTCGACCTCGCTCGGCGGCGGCGTCAGCAGATCCAGCGACGGCAGCGGCGTCGTCGGCCGCTGCATCGGCTGGCTGTTGCCGTTACGCATCAGCAGCGGGTGAATCAGGCTATCCTGCGGCGGCTGCGCGGCGGCTGTCTGCTGCGGCATATGGCCCTGAGGGGCCTGCCGCGGCTGATAGCTCTGTGCGGCAGGCTGAGGCTGCTGCGCCATCTGCGGAGGTTGAACCGGCTGCGCAGGTTGCTGATACGGTTGTTGTACCGGCGACGGTTGCACCGGTTGTTGATACCGCTGGGCCGGCTGCTGGTACTGCTGCACCGGCGGCTGTGTCTCCGGCATCGGTGTGAACAGCGGTTCGCTCGGACCGTCGTCGACCAGCGCTTTCATCGGCGAGAAATCATAATCCGCAGGAGAAAACGGCGTTGCGCCCTGCGGCTGTTCGCTGCTGTAGCGCTGCTGCTGCGACGCCGCAAACTGACGGGCCAGTTCGGCTTCCGCTGCGGAATCATCCTCTTCATCCTGCGCATAGACTTCGCCGTAACGCTGCTGCTGGGTGGCGGCAAACTGGCGAGCCAGTTCGTCCTGTTCCAGCGCGTCCACTTCTTCATCCGTTAACGGCTCGTCGTCATAGGCCTGATTGAGTTCAGCTTTACGCGCGCGCTCTTCAGCCATACGTTGTGACGGCAGCTTAATGCCATAAGAGGCCAGTTCGCGGCGCGTAGGGACACGGACATGATTAGGGCGCGGCAGTTTTGGACCAATCCCCTCTTTCACCTGCGCGCGCGGCCCACCGGATGCCGGGCTGAACAGCGGCGCAGCGGATGACGCGGCGGAAGCCGTTGCACCCGCGCTCGTCGCCTGCTGTACGCCGGCGGCAAGGGTAGTTACCGCTGCGGCTTCGACCGAAGGCGCTGGTGGCGGTGTAACAGGCCGTGTGGCGACCGGGCTTGCCGGTTCAGGGATCGGCTGATACCAGGCGGCCAGTTGCTCGCGCTCACGCGCTCGCTTCTCTTCGACCTCTTCAAAATAATACATCGGCGGACGCTGTGGCTTCACATCCTCCTGCGGCGCTTCAGGCGCTACGGCAGGAGCCGGTGGCTCCGGCTGATATGCCTGATGCTGCGGGAAAGACGACTCCGGCTGGTAAACCGGCTGCTGTACCGGCACCTGCTCAGGCTGATACGCCTGATACGGCGGGTAAGACGGTTCCGGCTGGTAAACCGGCTGCTGTACCGGCGCCTGCTCAGGCTGATAGGCCTGATGCGGCGGGTAAGACGGTTCCGGCTGGTAAACCGGCTGCTGTACCGGCACCTGCTCAGGCTGATACGCCTGATGCTGCGGGTAAGACGGTTCCGGCTGGTAAACCGGCTGCTGTACCGGCACCTGCTCAGCTACCGGTTCGGCCCATGCCTGTGGCGCGGCGGTTGCCGCTGCTGCTACAGCCAGCGGATCGGCAATGCTGTGGCCATTTAATAGCGGATCGTAAGGGTCAAAATCCCCCGGACGCACCGCGCTGGCGCCAGAAAACAGCACATCGTCAGCATCGCCCGGACGTGCCGCACTGGCCCCCGAAAAGAGGACATCGTCCGCTGCGACGGGTGCCCCGTTGGCGCTGAACTGCACATCCTCTTCGGCATCATCCATACGCTTGCCGGAGAACAACGCGGCATCGGTTTTACGCCCCATCGGATTGGAGAATTTCTCGGCCAGACGCTGACGACGCGCGAGCGCGCTGCGTAAAATGCGCGCACGACGAGATTCCTGCGGCTTAGCTGCGTCGTCGTAGTCGTCTTCATCGTCTTCGTATTCGTCTTCATCCACCCAGGTATCGTCCCGACGGGTACGGTTGCTGGCAAATGTCAGAACAGACAGAATCGCACCGCCGAGTTTTTCGGCAATGCTAACCCACGACCAGCCGGTGAACAGCGTTAAACCCGCCGCCCAGATGCAGAGCAGCGCAATGGTGCCGCCGCTGCTGTGCAGCAACGGTTGCAGAGTGGTGCTCAGCAAACTGCCGATCACGCCGCCGGAGGCGAAATACCAGATATCATCGGCGTTAATCGCGGCCAGACCGCAGGAGGTCAGAATCAGCGCCAGTGCGCCAATCAGGCGTAGCGAAACGGCAAAGTAGTCGATGTACTCGTCGTTCTCCTGATGACGCCAGGCGAACCAGCAACCGCCGATAATAATCACCGGAATGGTATAAGCCATTACGCCAAAAATGAAAAATAGCGTATCGGCAAGCCAGGCCCCCGGGATACCACCTATGTTATGGATAGGTTCGTGCCAGGCCGTTTGCGACCAGCTGGGATCCGAGGGATTAAAGCTGAGTAATGCCGCCATCAGCCAGATGGCAAACAGGGAGCAAAGGATGAGCAACGCCTCAAGGAGTCGGCGCCCGCTGCTTAACTTGGTCAGTTTGACTTCTTTGTCTTCGGTGTATTCCTGGCTCAAAAAAGGCTCTCCAGGTATCAGGCTGTTTCCTGCCTGCTGCTAAAACGGACAACAGTGCCGGGTCACCCCGGCACTGTTGCTGTATGGATTAACAGGAGTGTAATCAAACTACGTCGATTTTGCACCTGTTCCGTGTTAGCGCGTCTTAATTACCAGACGATTACTTTGCTTGACTTCTTCCATTACCACGTAGGTGCGGGTATCGTTCACGCCCGGCAGACGTAGCAGGGTCTCGCCCAGTAATTTGCGATACGCTGACATATCCGGCACGCGGGTTTTCAACAGATAGTCGAAATCACCGGATACCAGATGACACTCTTGAATTTCTTCAAGTTTTTGCACTGCAGAGTTAAATTGCTCAAACACATCCGGCGCGCCACGATTCAGAGTAATCTCAACAAATACCAGAAGTGATGCATCCAGATAGTGCGGGTTGAGCAGCGCCGTATAGCCCTGAATAAAACCCTGTCTTTCCAGACGACGCACGCGCTCAAGGCAAGGCGTCGGGGAAAGTCCCACCCGTTTAGAAAGTTCGACGTTTGAAATACGCCCGTCTTTTTGCAGCTCATTCAAAATATTACGATCGATGCGGTCGAGATCTTTGCCAGGGCGCTTCTTGCTATCTACCATTATTATTGTCTCTCTGTATTCCTTCCCTACTCCTGTTCCGACTCAGAGCCTTCACTGCCCGAGTCCATCCTGTTCTTACCCGCATACGACATCGGGTAACCCCAGGGGTACGTGAGAAGCCCGTTGCCTGACGGCAGCCACCGACATCACGCATGGCGTCTGTCCACACCATGCGTAGATTTCGCTAACCCGGTAAAAATGGCATTTGCGTGCATGAAAATTCGCCGCACGCGAAACACTGCTTTTTGTCTTCCATGAATGTTTTCGCAAAAGCACAGGGGATTGTCAAAGCAAAACATCGATTTTTAGTACAAGATGCCAGATATTCATTATCCGCCCCCGGTGATTCTCATGTTTTCCTCTTATAATTGTCCTGCTGACAGTAGAATTAGTTATATTCTTCGCACGTAAAATCGCCAGTTAATTGGCGTCCTCTATTGCACGTATCGTTAACAAAATTGCTGTGCTCTTTTTTTACGACAACAAATTCCCTACAATCCAGCCCAATGTATGCCAATAAATTATGGGGATCTCATGGGCACGACCAAACACAGTAAACTGCTTATTCTTGGTTCTGGACCTGCGGGATATACCGCTGCAGTCTACGCCGCGCGCGCAAATCTGCAGCCGGTACTGATTACCGGCATGGAAAAAGGCGGTCAGCTGACCACCACCACGGAAGTGGAAAACTGGCCGGGCGATCCTAACGATCTGACCGGACCGCTGCTGATGGAGCGGATGCACGAACATGCGACGAAATTCGATACCGAGATTATTTTCGACCATATCAATAGCGTCGATCTGCAAAACCGTCCTTTCCGTCTGGTCGGCGACAGCGGCGAATACACCTGCGACGCGCTGATTATCGCCACCGGCGCTTCCGCGCGCTATCTGGGGCTGCCGTCAGAAGATGCCTTCAAAGGACGCGGCGTTTCCGCCTGCGCGACCTGTGACGGGTTCTTCTATCGCAATCAGAAAGTGGCCGTCATCGGCGGCGGCAATACCGCGGTGGAAGAAGCCCTGTACCTCTCTAACATCGCCTCCGAAGTCCACCTGATTCACCGCCGTGACACTTTCCGTGCGGAAAAAATCCTGATTAATCGTCTGATGGATAAAGTGGCCAACGGCAATATCGTGCTGCATACCCATCGCACGCTGGAAGAAGTGACGGGCGATCAGATGGGCGTCAGCGGTCTGCGTCTGCGTGATACGCAGAATGCCGACAATATTGAATCTCTGGAGGTCGCGGGCCTGTTTGTCGCGATTGGCCACAGCCCTAACACGGCTATTTTCGCAGGCCAGCTGGCGCTGGAAAACGGCTATATCAAAGTGCAGTCCGGGATCCACGGCAATGCCACCCAGACCAGTATTCCAGGCGTATTCGCCGCGGGCGATGTGATGGACCATATCTATCGCCAGGCCATCACCTCCGCCGGTACCGGCTGTATGGCGGCGCTGGATGCTGAACGCTATCTTGATGGTTTAGCTGACGCCTGCAAATAATCTTTACAAGTCAGTAACAAAGGTAAAGAAGGCGACGAAAAGTCGCCTTTATTTTTTCCTCGTTGTAACATTGCGTGGCCTAAAAACCTCATAACTACACCTGCTAAGTGCGCAATGAATAAAACCCGTCAACAAGAGTTAACCCGCTGGTTAAAAGAGCAAAGCATTCTCTCCCGTCGCTGGTTGATGATTTCCCGCGCGCTGGGCGTCATTAGCGGCCTGCTGATCGTCGGTCAGGCCTGGGTGCTGGCGCGAATCCTTCATCGCATGATTATGGAAAATATTCCGGCGACGGCGTTGCTATTGCCGTTTATCATCCTGGTGCTGATTTTTGTTCTTCGGGCCTGGGTGATATGGCTGCGCGAGCGGGTAGGTTTCTATGCCGGGCAACATATTCGCTATGAAATACGCCGCAAGGTGCTCGATCGCCTGCAGCAGGCCGGTCCGGCGTGGATTCAGGGGAAACCCGCCGGAAGCTGGGCGACGCTGGTGCTTGAGCAAATTGATGACATGCACGATTACTACGCGCGTTATCTCCCGCAGATGACTCTCGCCGCCTGCGTCCCGCTGCTGATTGTGATCACCATTTTCCCAATCAACTGGGCGGCGGCGCTGATTCTTCTCGGCACCGCCCCGCTGATCCCGCTGTTTATGGCGCTGGTCGGCATGGGCGCGGCGGAGGCGAATCGCCGCAACTTTCTGGCGCTGGCTCGCCTGAGCGGCCACTTTCTCGACCGCCTGCGCGGGATGGAAACGCTGCGCCTCTTTCACCGCGGCGAAGCGGAAACGGACAATATTCGCCATGCTTCCCAGGATTTCCGTCAGCGGACGATGGAAGTGTTACGCCTCGCCTTTCTCTCCTCCGGCGTGCTGGAGTTTTTCACCTCGCTCTCCATTGCTCTGGTCGCAGTTTACTTCGGTTTCTCCTATCTCGGAGAGCTTAACTTTGGCCACTACGGCATCGGCGTCACCCTGATGTCCGGCTTCCTGGCCCTGATCCTGGCGCCGGAGTTTTTCCAGCCGCTGCGCGATTTAGGCACCTTTTACCATGCCAAAGCGCAGGCCATCGGGGCCGCAGATAGTCTGAAAACGTTTATGGAAAAACCGCTGGCGCAGGAGACTCGTGGTGAGAAGACCCTCAGCGACAGCGAACTGATTCGTCTCGAAGCGCGCGATGTGGTCGTCAAATCGCCGGAAGGCAAAGTCCTGGCGGGGCCGCTGAACTTTACGCTCCCTGCCGGTAAACGCGTCGTACTGGTCGGGCAGAGCGGTTCCGGTAAAAGTTCGCTGTTGAATACATTGACCGGTTTTCTCCCCTACGACGGCTCGCTGACGGTCAACGGCGTTGAACTGCGCGAGCTTGACGCTGGCCGGTGGCATCGTCTGCTCAGTTGGGTCGGGCAGAACCCGCAGCTCCCCGCCGCCACGCTACGCGAGAACGTTGTGCTGGCCTGGCCGGAAGCCAGCGAAGCGCAGCTTCAGCTCGCGCTGGATAAGGCCTGGGTCAGCGAATTCATCTCCCAGTTGCCGCAGGGGATTAATACGCCGGTCGGCGATCAGGCCGCTGGCCTGTCCGTCGGGCAGGCGCAGCGCATTGCCGTGGCGCGGGCCCTGCTGGTACCGTGCCGGCTGTTATTGTTGGATGAGCCGGCCGCCAGCCTTGATGCGCATAGCGAACAGCGGGTCATGCAGGCGCTCTTTAACGCCTCTTCGCAGCAAACGACGCTGATGGTGACCCACCAGCTGGAAGGCATCGCCGACTGGGATGCCGTGTGGGTGATGCAGGATGGGCAGATTGTTGAACAAGGGACCTATAGCCAGTTGGCTACGGCCAACGGGCCTTTTGCCGCCCTGTTAGCCCACCGTCAGGAGGAGATTTAAATGCGCGCGCTATTACCTTATCTGGCGTTGTACAAACGACATATCTGGCTGCTGACCCTCGGCGTGGTACTGGCTATCGTCACCCTGCTGGCCAGTATCGGTCTGCTGACACTGTCAGGCTGGTTCTTATCTGCTTCTGCCGTCGTTGGCGTCGCCGGTCTTTACAGTTTCAACTATATGCTGCCAGCGGCCGGCGTTCGCGGCGCGGCGATTATCCGCACCGCCGGTCGCTATTTCGAACGTCTGGTCAGCCACGACGCCACTTTCCGCGTGTTGCAGCATCTGCGGGTGTTTACCTTCAGCAAGCTGCTCCCCCTCTCCCCTGCCGGGCTGGCGCGTTTTCGCCAGGGTGAACTCCTCAACCGGGTGGTCGCCGACGTCGATACCCTGGACCATCTCTATCTGCGGGTCATCTCGCCGTTGATTGGCGCACTGGTTGTCATTGTGGTGGTCACCGCAGGCTTAAGCCTTCTCGATGTCACGCTGGCGCTGACGTTGGGCGGTATTATGCTGGTGACCCTGCTGGTTCTGCCGCCGCTGTTTTATCGCGCCGGGAAACCCGCCGGTGAGAACATCACGCAAATGCGCGGGCAGTACCGTCAACAGCTCACCGCCTGGCTGCAAGGACAGGCTGAACTGATGCTGTTCAGCGCCAGCGACCGCTACCGCAAACAGCTGGAGAAAACCGAGCAGCGTTGGCAGGATGCCCAGCGTCGTCAGGCAGAGCTGACGGCGCTGTCGCAGGCGTTGATGCTGCTGATTGGTGGCGTTGCCGTGGTTGCTATGCTGTGGCTCACCTCCGCTGGCGTGGGCGGCAACAGCCAGCCTGGCGCGCTGATCGCCCTTTTTGTCTTCTGCGCGCTGGCGGCATTTGAAGCGCTGGCACCGGTCACCGGTGCCTTTCAGCATCTTGGACAGGTTATAGCTTCCGCCCGCCGAATCACGCAGATTACCGGGCAACAGCCAGAAGTCACTTTCACCGCCGGCGACGCGCAGGCTTTCGGACCGGTGTCATTGACCTTGAACCAGGTCACCTTCAGCTATCCGCAGCAGCCTTCCCCGGCGCTGGAAAATATCTCATTGCAGGTTGGTGCAGGGCAGCATATTGCCATTCTGGGCCGCACCGGCTGCGGTAAATCCACGTTGCTGCAGCTTCTGACCCGCGCCTGGGATCCGGCTCAAGGCGAGATTCTACTCAACGACCAGCCGCTAACCCGACTCAATGAAGCAACCTTGCGTCAGGCGATGAGCGTGGTTCCGCAACGTGTGCATCTGTTTAGCGCCACGCTGCGCGATAACCTGTCGCTGGCCGCCCCCGGTGCCAGCGATGTCCAGCTGATGAAAGTGCTGGAACGCGTCGGGCTGGAAAAATTACTGGAAGATAGCGGTCTCAATGCCTGGCTGGGCGAAGGCGGTCGCCAGCTTTCCGGCGGCGAACTGCGCCGACTGGCCATTGCCCGCGCGCTGCTGCACGATGCGCCGCTGATGTTGCTCGATGAGCCGACCGAAGGTCTTGATGCGACGACGGAGAGCCAGATCCTCGATTTACTGGCTGAAGCGATGCGCGAAAAAACCGTGCTGATGGTGACCCACCGCCTGCGTGGACTGGCGCGTTTTAATCGGATAATTGTCATGGACAACGGCAAGATTATTGAGCAAGGTAGTCACGCGGAGCTGCTGGCTGAACAGGGGCGTTACTACCAGTTTAAGCAGCGTCTGTAGTCCGGCTGATTTACGCCGTTTTGCGTATATACTCAATGAGTTTCTGGCGTGCTGAAAAGAGCGGTCCGCTGCGCTGGCTTTGCCGGCATGGCGACGGACCGTGCGCTTGAAAATCGCGAATATATTGAACAATTGCCTGGTGCGTATTGAGGTTAAAATGCGTCTGGTTCAGCTCTCTCGTCAGTCCATTGCCTTCCCTTCCCCGGAGGGAGCGTTACGCGAACCCAATGGCCTGCTGGCGCTCGGCGGCGATCTCAGTCCGTCGCGTCTGCTTATGGCCTATCAGCACGGGATTTTCCCCTGGTTTTCTCCGGGCGATCCGATTTTATGGTGGTCCCCCGATCCGCGGGCGGTATTGTGGCCCGGGCAGTTCCATCTCAGCCGCAGCATGAAGCGTTTTCACCAGCGCTCGCCCTATCGCGTGACGCTAAACCACGCGTTTGGTCAGGTGATTGAAGGTTGCGCCGACAATCGTGATGAAGGGACATGGATCACCCCCGGCATCGTCAAGGCCTATCACCAGTTGCATGAGCTTGGCCATGCGCACT
The DNA here is from genome assembly GCF_002806725.1 of Raoultella sp. T31. Taxonomy (NCBI): domain Bacteria; kingdom Pseudomonadati; phylum Pseudomonadota; class Gammaproteobacteria; order Enterobacterales; family Enterobacteriaceae; genus Klebsiella; species Raoultella sp. T31. The sequence continues at coordinate 14,225 of NZ_PIBO01000031.1, read as the reverse complement.
CGATTGAAGTGTGGCAAGGCGAGACGCTGGTGGGAGGCATGTACGGCGTGGCGCAAGGCGCGTTGTTTTGCGGCGAGTCGATGTTCAGCCGCGCGGAAAATGCGTCGAAAACGGCCTTGCTGATATTCTGCCAGGCATTTATCCGCGACGGCGGGAAATTAATAGATTGCCAGGTCCTGAATAAGCACACGGCTTCGCTGGGCGCCATCGAAATCCCCCGCCGCGATTATCTTGATGCGCTGTCGGTATTGCGCGCCCGTCGTCTGCCGGAAAGATTCTGGGTGCCCAGGGTGCTATTTACCGGCAATGTGTAAATGTTTTCAGCACATTTTTTATCGTGATGGTATAATTGCGCAGTAGAGTAGCTTCTGCCTGTTGCCCCGCCGCCGTTTGGGAATAATAAGAGTCAGATAACGCCCATCGTTCTGTCACTCCCCTTTACGTTTGCGCCTGTCATGCGGCTTATCCGTGTGAATTCCGGGCAATGCGCCAAACCTACTTCAATGAATAATTTTCGATGCGTCAGGTAGCACCGCAAAGCGCCTGGCTGCGTCAATAACTATGTAACCGAGCGAGCGAAGGCAGCCTGAAAGATAAAGTGCACAAACGTAAACCTTTACTTACGCGCTGAACTTCGGCATTATCTTGCCGGTTCAAAACTACGGTAGTGATACCCCAGAGGACTAGATGGCCAAAGAAGACAATATTGAAATGCAGGGCACCGTACTTGACACGTTGCCTAACACAATGTTCCGCGTAGAACTGGAAAACGGTCACGTGGTAACTGCGCATATTTCCGGTAAAATGCGTAAAAACTACATCCGCATTCTGACGGGCGACAAAGTGACTGTTGAGCTGACCCCGTACGACCTGAGCAAAGGCCGCATTGTCTTCCGTAGTCGCTGATAGTTTTCCGCCCTCGTGGCGTCAGATGCTGAAGGCCGGGATAATTCCCGGTCTTTTCATATCTGCAGCCGGTTAAAAACGGCGTAAAAAAACCGGCCCGCAGGCCGGTTTTTCCTCTCACAGAGCGGCATTAATGTGCCGTTTCTGGTTTGTGCTTCTGCGCGCTCTGGAAGTCATAGGTCAACGCGCCCTTCTCTTTATCCAGCGCAACGGTGACCTGCCCGCCGTCCACCAGGGAGCCGAACAGCAGTTCGTTAGCCAGCGGTTTCTTCAGGTTATCCTGAATTACGCGTGCCATCGGACGTGCGCCCATTGCCCGGTCGTAGCCTTTTTCTGCCAGCCAGTCACGCGCTTCCTGGCTGACTTCCAGCGAGACGCCTTTCTGATCCAGCTGAACCTGCAGCTCGACGATGAACTTATCCACTACCTGATGGATAACCGTGGTAGACAGATGATCGAACCAGATAATGTTGTCGAGGCGGTTGCGGAATTCCGGGGTAAAGATCTTCTTGATCTCATCCATCGCATCAGGGCTGTTGTCCTGCTGGATGAGACCAATCGATTTACGCTCGGTCTCACGCACGCCGGCGTTGGTCGTCATCACCAGCACCACGTTACGGAAGTCCGCCTTGCGACCGTTATTGTCGGTCAGCGTACCGTTGTCCATCACCTGCAGCAGCAGGTTAAAGACGTCCGGATGCGCTTTTTCGATCTCATCAAGCAGCAGTACCGCATGCGGATGTTTAATCACCGCATCGGTCAGCAGCCCGCCCTGATCGAAACCAACGTATCCCGGAGGCGCGCCAATTAAGCGGCTGACGGTATGACGTTCCATATATTCGGACATATCAAAACGCAGCAGCTCAATGCCCAGCGCTTTCGCCAGTTGCACGGTAACCTCGGTTTTCCCGACCCCGGTCGGCCCGGCAAAAAGGAAAGAACCTACGGGCTTGTGCTCGTGACCGAGGCCCGCGCGCGCCATCTTGATCGCTTCGGTTAACGCTTCGATCGCTTTACCCTGACCAAAGACCAGCATTTTCAGGCGATCGCCGAGATTTTTCAGCGTATCGCGATCGCTCTGCGAGACGCTCTTCTCAGGAATCCGGGCGATACGCGCCACCACGGACTCGATATCGGCGACATTGATGGTTTTCTTGCGTTTGCTGGCCGGCATCAACCGCGCCCGCGCCCCGGCTTCATCAATAACGTCAATGGCCTTATCCGGCAGATGGCGATCGTTAATGTATTTCACCGCCAGCTCCACCGCCGCACGCACCGCTTTCGCGGTATAACGCACATCGTGGTGCGCTTCGTACTTCGGCTTCAGGCCGTTGATGATCTGCACCGTCTCTTCGACGGAAGGTTCGGTAATGTCTATCTTCTGGAAGCGGCGAGCCAGCGCCCGGTCTTTCTCGAAGATGTTGCTGAATTCCTGATAGGTCGTGGAACCCATTACCCGAATCTTGCCGCTGGAGAGCAGCGGTTTAATCAGATTGGCGGCATCGACCTGGCCGCCTGACGCCGCGCCCGCACCGATAATGGTGTGGATTTCATCAATGAACAGAATGCTGTTGGTATCCTGCTCAAGCTGTTTCAGCAGCGCTTTGAAGCGTTTTTCAAAATCGCCGCGATATTTTGTGCCCGCCAGCAGGGAGCCAATATCCAGCGAGTAGATGGTGCAATCGGCCATGATTTCCGGCACGTCACCCTGAACGATTCGCCAGGCCAGACCTTCGGCAATCGCGGTTTTACCCACGCCGGACTCGCCCACCAGCAGCGGGTTATTTTTACGCCGACGGCACAGCACCTGAATCGCGCGCTCCAGCTCTTTTTCGCGGCCGATCAGCGGATCGATCCCGCCAACGCGAGCAAGCTGATTAAGATTGGTGGTGAAGTTTTCCATACGTTCCTCCCCGCCTGCTTGCTCTTCGTTGCTGGGCTGGCTTCCGCTGTTATCGGAAGACTGGCTCGGCTCGTCTTTGCGTGTACCGTGAGAGATGAAGTTGACGACGTCAAGACGGCTCACTTCATGTTTACGCAGCAGATAGGCCGCCTGTGATTCCTGCTCGCTGAAAATCGCGACCAGGACGTTAGCGCCGGTTACTTCGCTGCGGCCAGAGGATTGTACATGGAAGACGGCACGCTGCAGCACGCGCTGAAAACTCAGCGTAGGCTGGGTGTCACGCTCTTCTTCCGTGGCGGGCAGAACGGGTGTGGTCTGTTCGATGAAGGCTTCCAGTTCCTGACGCAGCGCCACCAGGTCCACGGAACACGCTTCAAGCGCCTCGCGGGCCGAGGGGTTGCTGAGCAGCGCCAGCAGCAAGTGCTCGACGGTCATGAACTCATGACGGTGCTCGCGCGCTCTGGCGAAAGCCATGTTTAAACTGAGTTCCAGTTCTTGATTGAGCATAGGCACCTCCCCCAATTTTCACGCCTGTCTTCAGGCTTTCTCTAGCGTACACAGCAATGGATGCTCGTTCTCCTTCGCGTATTCATTCACCATCGCGACTTTGGTCTCCGCCACTTCTGCGGTAAATACACCACAAATCGCTTTACCTTGATAGTGAACCGTCAGCATCAGTTGCGTTGCACGTTCTACATCATAAGAAAAGAATTTTTGTAACACGTCAATAACAAACTCCATTGGAGTGTAGTCATCATTGAGCAATATCACTTTATACATAGATGGTGGTTTAAGCTCATTACGAACTTCGTCTTCTACCAGCTGATCGAAGTCCAGCCAATCTCTCTTACTCATCGTCAGTATTCATCATCGGTTGCTGTTGCCAACAGGCGGCGGCCTGTCGATGACCAGAGGCTATGCACATCGCAAATCTACAATAGATCATAGATAACTATCATCTATTACTTCCATCCGCGATGTCTGTCACATTCCCCGGCAATAGCGTTAACTGCTTCAAATTTTGACGCATTTTTCGCCTCCTGCCATCGTCAATTGCTTGACGCATTTCCGTATTTCTCTAAATTGTACTGGCGAGAGTTGGCGAGCATTTGCACAACTCGTCACTCCACCACCGGTTCATTCCATCTTACCTATAAAGATTTACGAAGGATGTCGAAGTATGGAAATGGGTACTGTTAAGTGGTTCAACAATGCCAAAGGGTTCGGTTTTATTTGCCCTGAGGGCGGCGGCGAAGACATTTTCGCCCATTACTCCACCATCCAGATGGATGGTTACAGAACGCTAAAAGCCGGACAAGCCGTTCGGTTTGATGTTCACCAGGGGCCGAAAGGCAATCACGCCAGCGTGATTGTTCCTGTGGAAGCAGAAGCGGCTGCATAACTCTTTTGCTTCATTGTGTACATCCTGCCAGTAAAATGCCAGTCCTTCTGACTGGCATTTTTTTGTTTCTACTCGCGGGCCAGCGCATCCACCGGATCGAGACGCGCGGCGTTTCGCGCCGGCAGCCAACCAAACAGCACACCGGTTAGCGTCGAACACAAAAACGCCGTCAGCAGCGCCAGCGGAGAAAAACCTATCTCCCAGCCGGGTAAAAACAGCTGCAGAACCACCGCAATCATCAGCGATAACGTCACGCCCAGCGCGCCGCCGACCAGACAGACTAAAACAGCCTCTATCAGAAACTGCTGCAGCACGTCGCTGGCCCGCGCCCCGACCGCCATCCGAATCCCGATTTCACGCGTTCGTTCGGTCACCGACACCAGCATGATATTCATGACGCCGATTCCGCCCACCACCAGCGCAATCACCGCCACCAAAGTCAGAAACAGCTGTAGTGTATGTGTGGTCCGTTCCGCCGTTTTCAAGATGCTGTCCATATTCCAGGTAAAAACATCTTTTTTGCCATGGCGCAGCTCAAGCAAACGCAGCAGCTGCTGTTCGGCGGCGGCGCTGTCATACCCTTCCCGGACGCGAACGGTAATCGAATTAAGCCACGATTGCCCCATCACTCTTCCGGCCATGGTGGTGTAGGGCAGCCAGACGCGCAGGATTTTACTGCTGCCGAACATCGACTGCTTCTCATCGGCGACGCCGATGATGGTCGCCGGCATATTGCCGATGAGGATAATCTCCCCGACAACCCGCGTTTTGTGCGCAAACAGCTGGCGACGCGTGTTGCTATCCAGCACCACCACCTGCGCCCGGCTGTTGAGCTGCAGTTCATTAAACGTATTACCTTCGCTAAAGGTCATGCCGTAGACATTAAAATACTGCGGCCCGACCCCTTCCACGCTGGCGGCAACATCGACGTTATCCGCGCGCAGACGCAGGCTTTTTGACACCGCGGGCGTCGCCGAACGCACCCACGGCTGCTTCTGAATGGCCAGCAGATCGTCATATTTCAGCGCCTGCTGATAGCGGGGGTCATCATCGCCAAAATCTTTACCGGGATAAACATCGATGGTGTTGGTGCCAATCGCGCGAATATCCGCCAGCACCAGCTGTTTCGCCGCATCGCCGACCACCACGATCGACACCACCGAGGCGATGCCGATGATGATGCCGAGCATGGTCAACAGCGTGCGCATTTTATTGGCCGCCATCGCCCGCCACGCCATGACCAGCGCTTCACGAAAACCGCTGGTAAACTGGCGCCATGCGGAAGGCTCCTCCCCGGCCAACGGGCGGACGACCCCGCCGCCAGTCGGACTTTTCGCCGGCGGGTTACGCACAATTTCCCCATCGTGGATCTCAATGATCCGCTCGGCCTGTGCCGCCACCTGCGGATCATGAGTGACGATAATCACCGTGTGCCCCTGCGCTTTCAGCTGGTGCAGGATAGCCATCACCTCTTCACCCGAGCGGCTGTCCAGCGCCCCGGTCGGCTCATCGGCCAGAATCACCTCTCCGCCATTCATCAGCGCGCGAGCGATACTGACCCGCTGCTGCTGGCCGCCGGAGAGCTGCGAAGGTTGATATTCCGCCCTCTCTCCCAGACCAAGCCGCACCAGCAAATCATGCGCCCGGGCCAGGCGTGCTCGTCGCTCGCGCCCGGCATACACCGCCGGGACTTCGACGTTCTGCGCTGCCGTCAGGTGCGAGAGCAGATGGTAACGCTGGAAAATAAAGCCAAAATGTTCCCGCCGCAGGCGAGCCAGCGCATCACCGCTGAGTGAGAAGACATCGGTTCCGGCGACGCGGTAGCTGCCGCTGGTCGGTTTATCGAGACAGCCGAGAATGTTCATCAGCGTCGATTTTCCTGAACCCGATGCCCCGACAATCGCCACCATTTCACCGGCGGCAATGCTCAGCGTCACGCCCTTGAGCACCTCAACACTGCCGTCGCCGGAGAGGTAGCTGCGGCGGATATCACGCAGTTCGAGCAACGCCGTCATTTTGCCGTCCCGGTACGACTTTCGCCGACGATCACCTCATCGCCTTCATCCAGCCCTTTCACCACCGCCACATCGGTATCGTTGCGCGCGCCGATAGTCACTTCACGCTGTTTCACCTCGCCATTACGCAGCAGGCGGACGTGATAACGGTTATCGCCGATAGCATCGCCCAGCGCGCTGAGCGGGATGGTGATGACATTTTTGACTTCCGCCATCTGGATATGCACCTGGGCCGTCATTTCCAGACGCAGGATCCCCTGCGGATTCGGCACTTCAAAGCGGGCGTAATAAAAAATGGCGTCGTTGACTTTTTCCGGGGTGGGCAAAATATCCTTCAGGCTCCCCTCGTAGCGGGTCAGCGGGTCGCCGAGTACGGTAAACCAGGCTTTTTGCCCGGCACGAAGGTGAATCACGTCCGCCTCAGATACCTGAGCTTTGACCAGCATGGTACTGAGATCGGCGAGGGTCAGAATGTTGGGCGCCTGCTGGGCGGCTATCACCGTTTGCCCCTGCAACGTGGTGATTTGCGTCACTTCACCGGACATCGGCGCCACAATCCGCGTGTAGTCGAGGTTGGTTTTGGCGGTATCCAGCGTCGCCTGGTTACGCTTTATCTGCGCGTCAATGGTACCGATCTGCGCCTCTTTCACCGCCAAATCGGTCGTCGCCGTATCCAGATCCTGCCGGGAAATCAGCTGGCGCCGGGCCAGTTGCTGCTGGCGGGCGAGGGTGGCCGCGGCAAGCTGGCGTTCGGCACGCGCCTGATTCAACCGGGCGCGCAGTTCCATCAGCGTCGCGTCGACCTCTTTAATCTGGTTTTGCGCCTGCTCGGGGTCAATCACCCCCAGCAGCTGATCTTTCTGGACCTTGTCGCCGATATTGACGCGCAGCGTTTTTAACTGTCCGCTCACCTGCGCCCCGACATCGACTTTGCGCAGGGCGTCCAGTTTGCCAGTGGCCAGCACGCTCTGCTGTAAATCGCCTTTACGCACCACTAATGTCTGATACTGCGGCAGCGGCGCATTCAGTATCCGCCATCCCCAGAAGGCCAGCGCCAGAACCACGACGACCAGCAGCCACCAGACTTTCCTGCGTTTTCCATTGAGCTTCATAAAAGTTCCTGATGTTTTAACCCGCAGAGCCAGGTAGTGATTCTATCCGCAGAGGGTAAAAACATAACGCTAAATTTAAATCATTCTTATTGTCGCCACGTTTAATCTGCACGGCCGCGCGCCAGCCACAGCACGCGGGAGAACATTTTCTTCAACAGCGTCGGCACCGACTCCACGCCGCGGCGACCGGCCTCCATCGCCACCTCAATGGCCAGATCCGGTTTTGACGAGCGGTGAATCGCCTTGGTAATCACCCGTCGCATATTCATCGGCACATTTGCCGGTAACTGCGCCACCCGATGATAAACATCGTTAAAACCCTGGCGATACATAAAGTGTTCCATGTCCAGCGCCGGAAGCGTGGTCAGGTGATCGCGTTCAAGATCGCGGTCATCGTTGAGCAGGCTACGAACCGTCGCTGCATACTTTTTCCCCGCCTCATCGCCGTCGACCAGCACGTGCCATTGGATCCCCATCCGACGGGCAAATTTGATCAGCGGCTTCAGGCCCGACTGAGCAAACTCAATAACCTTAATCCCTTCAGCATCAAAATGGTGTCCGCACTGCCGGGCCAGTTCGTTAATCACCCAGGTCTCGGTCTCCCCTTCAACCAGCAGCCAGCAGCGGGCAAACAGTGAGGATGAACGGTTAAAGCGGATGTGAAAAGCGATGCGCCGGCTGTCTTCCGCATTCATTCCTCCCGGCCCAAGCCGCCAGGCCGACACGCGCGAGGATTCGCGTACCAGTCGGCAGACGTGCTCCACCGGCGTCAACGACAGGAGTTCGCTGGAGTTGGTGGTGGTGATGCGCTGCAGCGGCAGCAAATTCAGTAAATGCCAGGCAACCGACAGCATAATCGGATGCAGACGTGTTTCCGGGTCTTCAATCAGCAGCAGAGGCCGCGCGTCGCGGTCGAGCCGCACCGTCCCTTTTGCCTGAAGCAGGGTTGAAAACAGACCAAGCAGGATAACCCGATGGCTGCGGCCGCCGGGCTTATCAATCATCCGGTTGATAATATCCAGGTAACGCCAGCTGCGCTGTTCATCATGCGAATGACGACGCATCAGGCGGTGACGGGATTGCGCGCTACTCTGCTCGGCAAAATAGTGTTCCAGCAGTTGCACCATAGCCGACAGCCCCTGGCGTATCTGACTATCGGTTAAATTTTGCGGGTGATTCACCAGCTCGCGGGAGAGAAAATCCAGCTGGCGAGCGGTTATCTCAATCTGCGGCGAGTGCGGGACGGAATCATTATGAATTCGCCGCATAAAACGCGCATCGCGCAGGCGCAGAACCGGCATCAGGCGCACCAGGTGGCACACCATCTCGTCAATATCGTCCAGCGCCAGCGCCTCGCCTTTGCTGTTGATAAAGCTACGCAGCGTCATGACGCTGTTATCATCGGCCAGCTCGCCCTCCAGGCGATAAAAAATGCGCTGATAGCCATCCTCGCAGGGCACCCAGCAGTTACTCAACGGACGAAAACGACGTACCCGATGATGACCGGGTTCATTCTCGCGGAAGGTCAAAATGATATGCAGATGATGTTCACGTCCCTGGACATCGCCCGGCGGAAACCAGAAATCATCGCGGACGAAGTGATAGAGTTCGAACTCCGGCGAAAGCAGTAACGTCAGCGCATCCAGCAGGCTGGATTTACCCCATGCATTCTCGCCGATCAGAACGTTATTTTGCTCCAGCATCAACGATAAACGATTGATGCCGCGAAAACCGACGATTTCTACCCGCTCAAGATGCATATATCCTCCGCTCAGTAACCACTTTCTCCTTCAATAATCAGCAGTATAGCGATACATGCGTCAACATGACACTACCGGCCCACACGCGGCTCCGGGACGATGAATGATAATAATCAATTATAATTATTAATCATGTCATTTATTTAGAAAATAACTTATACGCAAACGTGGTTATCTTTATTATTTTTGCTCTACACTTTTCTACAATTGGTAATGGTGTAAGGATTAAAACACATTGCCCCAAATCAAATTATATCGAGTTATTTCGCTAGCCGCAGGATGACGAACACCCATAAAATAGCGTCGTTTTATTTTTATCATCATCCTTTACGTTGATAAATAAAGAACGGCATCAAAAAACATGCCCGTATACATTATTCTTTTGAGGTGGTTATGTTCAGAAAATTAGCAGCGGAATGTTTTGGTACATTCTGGCTTGTGTTTGGTGGCTGTGGTAGCGCAGTGCTCGCCGCTGCCTTCCCGGAGCTGGGAATTGGGTTTGCCGGGGTGGCTTTAGCCTTCGGTTTAACCGTATTAACCATGGCATTTGCCGTCGGTCATATTTCCGGCGGACACTTCAACCCGGCGGTCACTTTAGGTCTGTGGGCCGGCGGTCGTTTCCCGGCGAAGGACGTGATTGGCTATATTATCGCTCAGGTTGTGGGCGGTATTATTGCTGCCGCCGTTTTGTATGTGGTTGCCAGCGGTAAAGCCGGTTTTGATGCCGCGGCCAGCGGCTTTGCTTCCAACGGCTTCGGGGAACACTCGCCGGGCGGCTACTCCATGCTGTCCGCCATGGTGATTGAAATTGTCCTGACCTGCGGCTTCCTGCTGGTGATTCATGGCGCAACGGATAAAAACGCACCGGCCGGCTTTGCCCCGATTGCGATTGGCCTGGCGCTGACCTTAATCCACCTGATCAGCATTCCGGTTACCAATACCTCTGTTAACCCGGCGCGAAGCACCGCGGTGGCGATTTTCCAGGGCGGCTGGGCGCTGCAGCAGCTGTGGTTATTCTGGGTGATGCCGATTATCGGCGGTATCCTTGGCGGCGTGCTGTATCGCACGCTGCTGGAAAAACGCGATTAACCATTTATCGGGTTATCTGCTTTCACGCAAGGCCCGGCATTACCGCAATGCCGGGCCTTTCTTTTCAGGCACAGCTTTACTCGGTTCTCTGATTTGGGTAGTGTCAGTGGCGCTCAATTCATTCTGCAAGGACCAGATCGTTCATGTTTTCGGGATTATTAATCATTCTGCTGCCATTGATTGTCGGCTACCTTATTCCTCTGCGTCACCCTTCGGCACTAAAACTTATTGCGCGACTGTTGAGCTGGATTGTCTACGTCATCCTCTTTTTCATGGGGATTAGTCTCGCCTTCCTCGACAATTTATCCAGCAACCTGCTGTCCATTCTTCATTATGCGGCGGTCAGCGTAGTTGTTATTCTGCTGTGTAATATTGCCGCATTAATGTGGCTGGAGCAGAAAATGCCGTGGCGCCACCAGCACCGGCAGGAGAAATTACCTTCCCGCATCGCAATGGCGATGGAATCCCTGCAGCTGTGCGGCGTGGTGCTTATTGGTTTTCTGATTGGTCTGAGCGGTTTGTCATTTTTACAGCATGCCACCGAGGCGAGCGAATATACGCTTATCTTCCTGCTGTTCCTGATTGGTATTCAGCTGCGTAATAACGGAATGACCTTACGTCAAATTGTGCTTAATCGCCGCGGCATGATTGTGGCGGTGGTTGTCACCGTGAGTTCATTAGCCGGCGGCGTGATTAACGCCTTTATTCTCGACCTGCCGCTGAAGACCGGTCTGGCAATGGCCTCCGGCTTCGGCTGGTATTCGCTCTCCGGGATCCTGATGACCGAATCCTTTGGACCGGTCATCGGCAGCGCCGCATTCTTCAACGATCTTTCCCGCGAGCTGCTGGCCATCATGTTGATCCCCGGCCTGGTTCGCCGCAGCCGTTCCACGGCATTAGGGCTGTGCGGCGCCACCTCAATGGACTTTACCCTGCCGGTTTTACAGCGTTCCGGCGGCGTCGAGATTGTCCCTGCCGCCATCGTCCACGGTTTTGTGCTGAGCCTGCTGGTGCCGGTGCTGATCGCCCTCTTCACCGCCTGAAGCGCCTTCGCTCTGCCCCCGGCGACGGTATTCGCCGCCGTCGGGGAACAGATCGCTCCTCGTGGCGGTAGCCTGTCGCTACCAAATTTGCGCTAAATCAATCTCCCTTTAAATTGTATCAGAAATACCTTTTCTCCCTTCTTTTGCAGGCATAACCTTAAACATGTATATCAAATATAACTTTAAAAGGTGTGACCATGTTTTGTGTGCAATGTGAACAAACCATCCGTACCCCGGCAGGCAACGGCTGCTCTTACGCGCAGGGTATGTGCGGTAAAACGGCAGAAACCTCCGATCTCCAGGATCTGCTGATTGCTTCCCTACAAGGTCTGTCTGCCTGGGCGGTAAAAGCCCGGGAATATGGCATCATCGATCATGAGGTTGATAATTTTGCCCCGCGCGCATTTTTCTCTACGCTGACCAACGTTAACTTCGACTCCCCGCGGATTGTCGGCTACGCGCGTGAGGCTATTGCCATGCGCGAGGCGCTGAAAGCACGGTGCCTGAGCGTGGATGCGACCGCCAGCGTCGATAACCCGATGGCCGATCTGCAACTGGTGAGCGATGATCTCGGCGACCTGCAGCGTCAGGCGGCCGAATTTACCCCGAATAAAGATAAAGCGGCCATTGGCGAGAACATCCTCGGCCTGCGTCTGCTGTGTCTGTATGGTCTGAAAGGCGCAGCGGCCTATATGGAGCACGCACACGTTCTCGGTCAGTACGACAATGACATCTATGCGCAGTACCACAAAATCATGGCCTGGCTGGGTACCTGGCCCGCCGATTTGAACGCTCTGCTGGAGTGTTCAATGGAAATTGGCCAGATGAACTTCAACGTGATGAGCATTCTGGATGCCGGTGAAACGTCTAAATATGGTCACCCGACGCCAACTCAGGTCAACGTCAAAGCGAGCGAAGGCAAGTGCATCCTGATCTCCGGCCACGACCTGAAAGATCTGTACAACCTGCTGGAGCAGACCGAAGGCACCGGCGTTAACGTCTATACCCACGGTGAAATGCTGCCGGCGCACGGCTATCCGGAGCTGCGTAAATTCAAACACCTGATCGGTAACTACGGCAGCGGCTGGCAAAATCAGCAGGTAGAATTTGCCCGCTTCCCGGGGCCTGTGGTGATGACCTCGAACTGCATTATCGACCCGACCGTTGGCGCCTATGATGACCGTATCTGGACCCGCAGCATTGTCGGCTGGCCGGGCGTCAGTCACCTCGAAGGGGATGATTTTGCTCCGGTTATCGCTCAGGCGCAGCAGATGGCGGGCTTCCCGTACAGCGAAATTCCACATCTGATCACCGTCGGCTTCGGTCGCCAGACGCTGCTGGGCGCCGCGGATACCCTCATCGACCTGGTGAGCCGTGAAAAACTGCGCCATATCTTCCTGGTTGGCGGCTGCGACGGCGCGCGCGGCGAACGTAATTACTTCACCGATTTCGCCACCAGCGTGCCGGATGACTGCCTGATCCTGACCCTGGCCTGCGGTAAATACCGCTTTAACAAACTGGAGTTCGGCGATATCGAAGGTTTGCCGCGTCTGGTGGATGCAGGTCAGTGTAACGACGCCTACTCGGCGATTATTCTGGCGGTGACGCTGGCAGAGAAACTGGGCTGCGGCGTCAACGATCTGCCGCTCTCGCTGGTACTCTCCTGGTTTGAGCAAAAAGCGATCGTTATTCTGCTGACCCTGCTTTCGCTGGGGGTGAAGAATATCGTGACCGGCCCAACCGCTCCGGGCTTCTTCACGCCGGACCTGCTGGCGATTCTCAATGAGAAGTTCGGCTTGCGTTCAGTGACGACCGTAGAACAAGACATGCAGCAGCTGTTGAGCGCGTAAGGAGTAAGAGAATGACCATGCCAACCCATCAGTGCCCGTGGCGGATGCAGGTTCATCACATCCATCAGGAGACGCCGGATGTCTGGACAATTTCGCTGCTGTGTCACGACTATTATCCGTACCGCGCCGGGCAATATGCGCTGGTGAGCGTACGACATGCGGCGAAAACGCTGCGCGCCTATACCCTCTCCTCGACCCCGGGGGTCAGCGAATACATTACGCTGACCGTTCGCCGGATTGACGAGGGTGCCGGCTCACAGTGGCTGACCCGTGACCTCAAACGCGGAGATTATCTCTGGCTGTCCGACGCGATGGGTGAGTTCACCTGTGAAGATAAAGCCGATGATAAGTTCCTGATGCTGGCCGCCGGCTGCGGCGTCACGCCGATTATGTCGATGCGCCGCTGGTTGGCCAAATATCGTCCGCAGGCCGATGTGCAGGTGATTTACAATATTCGCTCGCCTCAGGAGGTGATTTTCGCCGATGAGTGGCGGCAGTATCCGGTGACGCTGGTGGCGGAAAACAACGCCGCCCACGGTTTTGTCGCCGGGCGTCTGACCACCGAGTTACTGAATAGCGTGCCGGATCTCGCGGCCCGGACGGTCATGACCTGCGGACCAGCGCCTTATATGGACTGGGTCGAACAGGAAGTCGCCGAGCTTGGCGTGACCCGCTTCTTTAAAGAGAAGTTCTTTACGCCGGTGGCACAAGCGGCCAGCGACGGACTGAAGTTCACCAAACTGCAGCCAGCGAAAGCGTTTTATGCGCCGGTCGGCACCACGCTGCTGGAAGCGCTGGAAAGCAACCAGGTGCCGGTGACCGTCGCCTGCCGCGCAGGCGTATGCGGCTGCTGCAAAACCAAAGTGGTTTCCGGCGATTACACGGTCAGCAGCACCATGACGCTGAGCGAGGCAGAAATCGCTGACGGCTACGTGCTGGCCTGCTCCTGCCATCCACAGGGCGATCTGGTTCTCGCCTGATCGTAGACGTGTCCGACCGGCGAGAACCGTTGTCATTTGTCGGTCGGATAAACTCCGTGCCAACCAACAAAAATGCCCGGTGGCGCTGACGCTTACCGGGCCTACGGGAATCGCTGTAGGCCGGATAAGCGCAGCGCCATCCGGCAATGCCTCACCGCCAGACCG
>NZ_PIBO01000030.1:0-66533 GCF_002806725.1 Raoultella sp. T31 | reverse complement strand
TGTCTTGCGATTGATAAGCCATAAGTCGTCTCCGTTACACCTTTTCCACGTTCACGAGGAAGGCTTTAAACTCCGGCGTTTGCGTGTTCGCATCGCCGACGAACGGCGTCAGCGTGTTGGCGATAAAGCCTTTCTTCGCCACCCCTTCATAGCCCCAGTGGATAGGAATACCGATGGTATCAATATCCTTACCGTCCACTTTCAGCGTGCGAATACGCTTGGTCACCACCGCCTTGGCCTTGATATAGCCGCGGTTGGAGGAGACGCGAACGGTATCGCCATGCACGATGCCGAGCTTGTTCGCCAGCTTCTCGCCGATTTCCACAAATTGTTCCGGCTGGGCGATGGCGTTGAGCAGCGCATGCTTGGTCCAGTAGTGGAAGTGCTCGGTGAGACGGTAGGTGGTGCCGACGTACGGGAACTTATCCGCTTTACCCATCTGTTCCAGGTCGCCGCTAAAGACGCGGGCAGCCGGGTTAGAGACCACATTCGGGTGCAGCGGGTTGGTGCCCAGCGGCGTTTCAAACGGCTCGTAGTGTTCCGGGAACGGACCTTCCGCCATCTTATCAAGAGCAAACAGGCGGCCCATGCCTTCGGGCTGCATGATGAACGGCCCGACATCGCTGCCTGGTGCGGCGGCACTGTAGTCCGGAATGTCCACGCCGCCCCATTTTGCGCCGTCCCATTTCAGGATTTGGCGTTTGGGATCCCACGGGTTGCCCTGCGGGTCAGCGGAAGCACGGTTGTACAGAATGCGACGGTTGAGCGGCCATGCCCAGGCCCAGCCCAGCGTATTGCCGAGGCCGGATGGATCGGCGTTATCGCGACGCGCCATCTGGTTGCCTTCCGGCGTCCAGCTGCCGGCGAAGATCCAGCAACCGCTGGCGGTGGTGCCATCATCGCGCAGCTGCGCGAAGGAGCTGAGCTGCTGGCCTTTCTTCACAATCACCGCGCCGGTGGCCGGATCGGTAATATCTGCCAGCGCCTTGCCGTTGCTCTCCATCGCCACCTCTTCCGAAGCGGGTTCGTGCGGCGTGGAGTAGTCCCAGGTCATGTTCAGCACCGGCTCAGGCGCCGGACCGCCGGTTTCCGCGTACATTTTCCGCAGACGTAAGAAGATGCCGGCGAGGATTTCGCCATCGGTGGTCGCAATCCCTGGGGCATCCGCGCCTTTCCAGTGCCACTGCAGCCAGCGTCCGGAGTTAACGATGGAACCATTCTCCTCGGCAAAGCAGGTAGAGGGCAGGCGGAACACTTCGGTCTGTATTTTCGCCGGATCGACATCGTTCGACTCACCGTGGTTTTGCCAGAAGGTGGACGTTTCGGTGTTGAGCGGGTCGATGGTCACCAGGAACTTCAGTTTCGACAGCGAGGCGACCACTTTGTTTTTGTTCGGGAACGAGGCCACCGGGTTAAAGCCCTGGCAAATATAGCCATTGACCTTGCCCTGGTGCATCATCTCGAAGTACTGCAGGACGTCGTAGCCCTTATCCCACTTCGGCAGCCAGTCAAAGCCCCAGCTGTTTTCCGCCGTGGCTTTATCGCCAAAGAAGGCCTTCATCATTGAGACGAAGAATTTCGGGTAGTTACCCCAGTAGTTCACCTGATCTTTCAACAGCGGCTTCGGCGTGTTGGCGGCCAGGTAGGTTTGCAGGTCGGTCTGCTTCTCACTCGGCAGCGTCATATAACCCGGCAGGCTCTGCGACAGCAGCCCCAGGTCGGTCAGACCCTGAATGTTGGAGTGACCGCGCAAGGCGTTCACGCCACCGCCGGCCATCCCCATGTTGCCGAGCAGCAGCTGGATCATCGCCATGGTACGGATGTTCTGCGCACCGATAGAGTGCTGCGTCCAGCCAAGCGCATAGAGGAATGACGCGGTTTTATCATGTGCGCTGGTTTCAGCGATGTACTCACAGACTTTCAGGAAGTCCGCTTTTGGCGTACCGCAGATATTTTCCACCACTTCTGGGGTATAGCGAGAAACGTGCTGCTTCAGCAGGTTCCATACGCAGCGCGGATGTTGCAGCGTCGTGTCGCGTTTGGCGAAGCCGTTTTCGTCCAGCTCATAGTTCCAGCTGGTCTTATCGTATTTGCGGTTTGCCGCGTCATAGCCGCTGAACAACCCGTCGTCGAAGCTGTAATCCTCACGTACGATCAGGCTGGCGTTGGTATAGGCTTCGGTGTACTCGCGGTTGAATTTTTCGTTATTCAGCAGGTACAGGATGACGCCTGACAAGAAGGTAATGTCAGTACCGGAACGAATTGGGGTATAGAAGTCGGCTACCGACGCAGTACGCGTAAAGCGGGGGTCGATAACAATCAGCTTCGCGCCGTTGTGGATTTTGGCTTCCATCGCCCAGCGGAACCCTACCGGGTGTGCTTCAGCGGCATTACCGCCCATCACCACGATCAGGTTGGCGTTTTTGATGTCAACCCAGTGGTTGGTCATCGCACCGCGACCAAATGTTGGAGCAAGACTTGCTACCGTTGGTCCGTGTCAGACGCGCGCCTGGTTGTCGACCGCGAGCATACCGAGCGCGCGGGTGAATTTCTGCGTTAAATAGCCGGTTTCGTTACTGGAGGCCGACGCGCACAGCATGCCGGTGGTCAACCAACGGTTGACGGTGGCGCCAGCGTCGTTTTTGGCGATAAAGTTGGCATCGCGGTCTTCTTTCATCAGCTTCGCGATACGATCGAACGCGTCGTCCCAGCTGATTTGCTGCCACTTGTCGGAGCCTGGCGCACGATATTCCGGGAATTTCAGACGGCTTTCGGAATGGATAAAGTCGACCAGACCTGCCCCTTTCGGACAGAGTGCACCACGGTTGACCGGGTGATCAGGGTCTCCTTCGATATGAAAGATGGATGCTTTGGCGTTTTTCGCACCGTCGCCGAGGCTATACATTAACAGCCCGCAACCGACAGAACAGTACGTACAGGTGTTACGGGTTTCGCGGGTACGCAGCAGTTTATATTGCCGGGTTTCCGCGAGCGCGGCGCCTGGGGCAAAACCCAGCGCCGCTGCCGTTGTGCCTGCCATACCGCCAGCGCAGATCTTAAAGAACTGCCTTCTGCTGACCTGCATGGTTCACTCCTTGTATCGACATTGTCACATGTAGTTATTTACTTTGCGGTAAGCGCCGCAAAGGTTCAGAATTGGGGGTGATCCCCCTTTCACTTGAAGGGGTATGCAAAGAATACCACATTGTGTGTATGCCTGTTCCAATACGGTTAAAACAAAGTGAACAAGAACCCTCCCGAACAAATTAAAAATGTGACAGGCATCACAGGATGTCGTCAGGTCGTGCTCTGGAAGCGCGATGATTTGCAACATCCGCAGTCTGACGAATTAGCCGAAGAAGTTCCGGTGGCGCTGGTCTATAACGGTATCTCACACGTTGTCATGATGGTCTCTCCTAAGGATCTGCAACGTTTTGCCGTCGGTTTTTCATTATCAGAAGGGATTATTGAACACCGGCGCGAGATCTACGGGATGGAGGTGGTGCAGGCCTGCAACGGTCTGGAAGTTCAGATTGAGCTTTCCAGCCGTCGTTTTATGGGGCTGAAAGAGCGCCGTCGCGCGCTGGCCGGGCGAACCGGCTGCGGCGTTTGCGGCGTTGAGCAGCTCAACGATATCGGCAAGCCGGTGCAACCTTTACCATTCACCCAAACCTTCAGGCTGGAGAATCTCGATCGCGCGCTGGAGCAGCTTCGTGGTGTGCAGCCGATTGGTCATATCACCGGCTGCACCCATGCGGCGGCGTGGCTGCGTCCGTCCGGTGAGCTGGCGGGCGGACACGAGGATGTCGGACGTCATGTCGCGCTGGATAAACTGCTGGGGCGGCGCGTAGAAGAGGGCGATGACTGGCAATGCGGGGCGGCGTTAGTCTCCAGCCGCGCCAGCTACGAGATGGTGCAGAAGGCGGCAATGTGCGGCGTGGAAATTCTGTTTGCGGTTTCCGCCGCCACCGCGCTGGCGGTGGAGGTCGCGGAACGTTGCAACCTGACGCTGGTGGGCTTTTGCCGCCCGGGCAGGGCGACGATTTACACCCATCCGCAGCGGTTGATCGCAGATTAAAATTAAGTCAGTTTTTTTGAATGATGAGAGCAAATCCTTCCGCTTTTAGTTGTGGGTTGTGAGGTCTAGTATTTATCACATCAAGACACATCGCCTTATCCAAACAACTTAATGAAGGATTTACATCATGAAAAACATCAAAATTTTTGCTTCAGTTATCGCTCTTAGCGCTTCTTTTGGTGCTTTCGCCGCTGAAAGCGTGACCGCCACTGCCGCAACCATGGACGGAGCTGAAGCGAAAATTGCCGCTCAGGCACAGGCCGCTGGCGCATCGTCTTATAAAATTACCGAAGCCTTTACCGGTAACCGCGTGCACATGACGGCGGAACTGAACAAATAAATCTGGCATTACCGTCGAAAGAGCGCCTGCGGGCGCTTTTTTTGTTTTTCTGCTTCGGCCATCAGATCTCTCCGCCCGACTTCGCCACTTCTGCGTAAAAAAATGTGGTATTTATCACGTTTCCCTTCTTTGTTTTTCGCGCCGCCATTAAACCCCCGGTAAGCAAAGTGACGCGCTATCCTCTTAATATTTAACCTGATGAATAATAAAGTTATTTGAAAATAACTGTTAAGACGATCTCATCTTTTAAGTGAGATTCCGATCACAAAAAACACCTCGTATTTATATCTGTCAATCGTTACCACGGATAAATTAATCATAATTATGTGATCTTCATTGCAAATACAGGTCTTGAACTTAGGGATAAATGTGGGCAAGGAAATATGACGGTGGTGATCATGAAAATCGGTATTGTTATTAGCGGTGGCGATGTGTCCGGAATTAATAATTTTATTTTTCAGGTTGCGAAACTGGCGAACGCGGAAATCACCATATTTAATGGTGGTATACCTGGATTGCTCGACAAAAATCACCAGGAAATCGCCTGGCGGGATCTCGTTGATTTCTCTATTTGTTCACTGCCTGTTATTACATCCGGAAGAACCACTCGCAAATTGCTGAGGAATGAGTATGAAGCGATAGCCAGGAAAATTAAGTCGCTGCGCCTTGATGTGTTAATTATGGCTGGTGGTGATGGTAGCCTACAGTTCCTTAATACGCTTAGCGAATTTGACATTAACTGTTTCGGTGTCGGCATGACTATCGATAATGATGTATATGGTAGTGATTATACTATCGGTTTTTCGACAGCCTGCGAACAAATTATCAAGGAGGTTTCCCGTTTAAGAAATACCGGCAGAGCATTACCTGGGCGGGTGTTTATGGCTGAAATATTAGGAGGGTATTGCGGGGAACTCACGTTGCAGTCAGCGATTAAAAGTAATGCCGATATTGCGCTGATTCCGGAAGCACAGATGCCATTAGACGATCTGGCCGAGCGCGTCAGAAGTAAGCTTCGCGAGCAAAACAGCGTGGTGATTCTTTGCTCTGAAGGCTATACCAGGGAGTATTCCCCTGGCTTTCAAGGGGCTATCGATACGATGATCAAGCAGCTTGAGCCACGCATCGGTGTCCGCATCCGTAAAACCATCATCGGCTATGGACTGCGCAGCGGCGACCCGACCTGCGAAGAGATTTACCAGGGGACGATCATGGCGAATGAAGTCGTTCGCTGTATTCAGTCAGGAATGAAAAATAAAGCGATTATTATAAATTCAAGCAATAAACCTATTCCAATTGATTTAGTCAGTATGAAAAAACGTCTGGTAGATATCGAAGGACATCATTATAAACTTGCCAAACAACTCAATATCATTTGAGGAGACCCTACATGCTGAAAATTCTTTGCGTATGTGGCTGCGGCCTCGGTTCAAGCTTTGCCATCGAAATGACGGCGAAAGCAGTATTAAAGAAACTGGAAATCCCTGCACATATTGAACACACAACTGTATCTGAAGCCGGAGCGTTCAAATCCGATATTATTTTGACGCAAAAAACATTTGCCGACATATTAACCGCCGACGCTAATGAAGAGGAAATAAAGCGCGTGGTGGTCCTTAATAAACTTACGGATAAAGATGAAATTGAACGGAAAATTGTCTCATTCCTGAAAGAGCGCAACCTCAAGGTGGTCGACCATGAATAACTTTATCGAGTTTATTGTTAAAGATTTGCTCGGCCAGGCTTCGATATTAATCGCGTTTATTGCCATGCTGGGTCTGATCTTACAGAAGAAGTCAGTGGGTAAAATAGTCGAGGGGACGTTTAAAACGCTGCTCGGCTTCTTAATTATGATGGCCGGTATTAATATTATTGTCGCTACCTTGAGCTTCCTTAACGATATCTTCACCCACGGTTTCGGGATGAAGGGATACATCACCGATGTCGCAGCTATCGCCGGTCTGGCAAATCGGGAACTGGGTTCTGAAGTCGCGTTAACGCTGATGGTTATCTTTGCCGTTAACATTATTATCGCCCGCCTGACGCCGCTGAAATATATCTTCCTCACCGGGCAGGCGCTGCTGTGGATGGCGACGATTGGCACGGTGATTGGCTACAAAGCCGGGCTGACCGGGCTGCCGCTGATCCTGACCGGCGGTGTCTTTGGCGGCGTTATGGCGGTACTGATGCCGGCGCTGGCGCAGCCGGTGGTCAGACGCATTACTGATTCTGACGATGTGGCTCTCGGGCATTTTTGCACCATCGGATATTTAGTCCAGGCGGCGGTGGCTAAAGTGGTGGGTAAAGGCTCCCGCTCAACCGAAGATCTTGAACTGCCTGATAACTTCAAGTTTCTGCAGGATACCTATCTCGCCATGGCGGTGGTGATGGTCCCCATGTACCTGATCCCGGCGCTGGCGGCCGGACCGGAGTATGTCGCCCGCTTTTCCGGCGGCGTCAACTACCTGATGTATGCCTTTATGCAGTCTGTTCAGTTTGTGGCAGGGGTCTTTGTCCTCTACAGCGGCGTGCGCTTATTGCTGAATGAACTGGTCCCGGCCTTTCGCGGTATTGCCATGCGTATTGTGCCGGATGCGAAACCGGCGCTGGACTGCCCCGTGCTGTTCCCTTATGCCCCTAACGCGGTCATCGTGGGGTTCCTGGCGACGACCGTGGGTTCGATCATCGGCATGCTGGTCTTCCCGATGTTTGGCCTGGCGATGATCCTCCCTGGACTGTTAACCAACTTCTTTGCCGGCGGTACGGCGGGCGTCTTTGGCAATGCGCTGGGTGGGCGTCGCGGGGCAATGATTGGCGGTGTGGTTCACGGTCTGTTTATTACTTTCCTGCCTGCCATTCTGGTACCGATGCTTGAAAGCTACGGTTTTACCGGCGTCACATTCAGTGATTCAGATGTTATTAGTTCAGGCCTGGTATTAGGCCATGCCTTACAGAACAACTGGTTATTTGTCGCCTTGTTTATTGTTTTTGTTGCCGCACTGGCATGGTTTGTAAACGGTACATCATCGAAGCCGAAAGGGGAAAATATTCATGAGTCTGTATAATTTCAACGATATTCTGAAAGTCGCGCAAGAAAGGAATTACAAAGCTATTGGCTCATTTAATCTGCACTGTATTGAAATGCTGCCGGCTTTTTTTAAAGCTGCGCAAAAGAGTAATAGCCCATTAATGATTCAAATTTCAACCGGTACGGCGGAATATCTTGGCTATCGTTTATTGGTGGATGCGGTTCGCTCACTGGCGGAAAGTGAAAATGTGCCAACCTGTCTGCATCTGGATCACTGTTCTGATATCAGCGCGATTGAAACGGCCATGAATGCCGGATTTTCATCGGTCATGTACGACGGTTCACACCTGGGGCTGGAGGAGAATATCGACAATACGCGGATTGTGGTGGAAATGGCGCGGCCGCGGAATATTACCGTTGAAGGCGAGCTGGGTGCCATCGGGGGATCAGAAGATGGTAAAGCCGTTGCCGCAGAAGATATCTGTTTTACCACCGTCGAGGACGCCACGCGCTTCGTGAATGAGACTCAGGTTGACATGCTGGCTGTCTCCGTCGGCACCGTGCACGGCCTTTATACCGGCAAGGCGCAGATTCAGCATCAGCGCCTTCAGGAGATAAGCCGGGCTACGGGCGTGCCGCTGGTGCTGCACGGCGGTACCGGCGTCAGCGATGAGGATATGCGTAAAGCGGTGAGCGAAGGGATTAATAAGGTCAATGTGGGCACAGAAATGAACGTGCAGTGGGTTGACCAATGTAAAACCACTTTTGAAAAAGGCAAGGTGAATGACAGCGTGCGTAAGTTTTTAATTCCCGCCAATAATGCGGTCACCCAGGTACTGATGGAAAAAATGGCATTATTTAAATAGCTAAATCCGCAATAATAAATTGTCATGACCAGGTTAGCCCTGCACCCGTCAGGGCGGGAGAAGATTATGTTTCAATCACTGAAAGCGTTGTGGAAAAAAGAGCATCATCCGCCGCAGGATTATGATCGGCTGTCCCGCGAACTGGCTGAAGAAATAAAAACGCTGGAAAATGAACTACAGGGCGAGCCTGGCAATGGTGAGATCCAGAAGGCATTGATGCTGAAGTATAACCGGGCGCTATCGGTGTATGCTAAAAGCAAAATACATCGTCAGGATATCGACGCGCTATTTATTCGGATTGATGAGTTACGCAATATTATTCGCCGCAATATCTAGGGAGGCGTAATGACCATAAAAGATTTGCTGATTGAAGCCGATGCCATTCAGGTCGGCGTGATGGAGTCTGACTGGCGCAAGGTGATTGAGCTGGCCGCCAGCCCCCTGGTGGCGAACGGGTATCTCTCTGAGAGTTATAGTAAAGCGGTTATTGATAATACGCTCAATCATGGTGCTTATTACGTATTCGAAGAGGGCATTGCTATTCCACATGCCAGACCGGAATGCGGCGTGAAGCGAAACTGCTTCAGTCTGGTGGTATTAGATAAACCGATTCAATTTGCCGGCAGCGACAGAGCGGATATCGTCATTATGTTCGGCGCGCAGGATAGCAATGCGCATATTGAAGAAGGCATTCGGGCGATTGTGGCGCTGCTGGACAATAACCAAACCATGGCCAGGCTCCGCGCCGCCAGTACCAGAGAAGAGGTGATTGCGTTGTTATGAACAGACATCTCACTGCCGGTTGTAAAACCGTTATCTTAATTAACGGCGTCCCCGCTTCGGGAAAGAGCACGATAGCCCAGGCGCTAGCGCAAACCTTTGGCCTGCCGCTCCTGACCATTGATGAGATTAAAGAGCCGTTTATGGCGTGCTTTACCGACATCGATCGGCCTTTTAACCGTCAGCTGGGATGCGCGGCCTACGAGGCTATCTGGTCGATCATCGGCCATTCGCCAGCCAACGTTATCTGGTTAATCGACGCCTGGTTCGGTTTCCAGCCCCGGGAGACCCTGCAACGGTTGTTGCATCAGGCGGGGGTTGAGAAAGTGGTTGAGATCTGGAATCACATCTCTCCTGAACTGGCGGTGTCACGCTATGCCACGCGCCTGCAGGATCGTCGGGCGGGCCATCCCGGAGAAGAATACCTGCCGGAGCTAGCCCTGCTGGCTGAACGGGCTGAGCCGATGCGACTCGGCCCGGTCTTCACGGTGGATCAACAGCAGCCGCTGGATATTGTCAGGCTGTCGGAGTGGATTCAGCAGACGCCAGGTTGACGCAGCGTCTGATTGCCGGATAGCACTTGCGCCTGTCCGGCCTAGGCAAGCCCGACCAGACGCAGTAGCGCCGTGACCACCGCCGCCGAAATAATCACCACGATCAGCGGCATCTTGCGCCAGGCAAGAAAGACGGCGAAACCGACGCCCAGTACCCGCGCCATGCCGGCAAAATGTTCGCCTTCATAAAAAGTGGTCGCCAGGGCGACAGAAAATAGCAACACCGTCGCCGCATCGGAAAGTAGCGCCTGAGAACGTGCAGAAAGCGCTAAACGACTGCCGAGCGTTGCCCCGCCCAGACGCATCAAATAGGTCCCTGCCGATAAAATCGCCATACCGACGATGAACAGCGTGATGTCAGCCATTATTTTTTCCTCGCCATCAAACCAAACAGAGAGAGCAGCACCGGCAGACCCGCCGGGGCGAAGGGGACGGTGGCAAGAGAGAGCGCCGCGCCGCTGCAGGCGCGGATTAAGGTGGTGCGATTTTTAAACGCCGGCACCACCAGCGCCAGCAAAATAGCCGGGAATACCGCATCCAAACCAATGGTTTCCGGGTCAGGCAACAGCTTGCCGACCATGGCGCCGAGCAGCGCCCCCACGGGCCAGATAATCGCTACGCCCAGGCCGCATAGCCAGTAGGCGGCTTTACGCTGTTCCGGCGTTTTTTGCGCGAGCCCGAACACCACGCTCTCATCATTCATAATATGACAACCCAGCAGGCTGACGCCGCGTTTGCCGACCAGCTCGCGCACCGTGACGCCGAACGGAATATGGCGGGCGTTGACCAGCAAGCCTGCCGCCGCAGCGGCCAGCGGGTTTCCGCCGCTGGCGATAATGCCGATAAACATAAATTCGGAGGCGCCTGCCAGTACCGAAAGGGAGAGCGCAAACGGAACCCAGACCGGGAAGCCGTAGGCCATCGCCAGCGAACCATAGGACATGCCGACGATGCCGACCGCCAGACACACTAACGCTATCGCTTTGATGGTGTCTGCTTTGAGACAGGAGAAGGGCTGCTTCATACTATTTAGCCATATCGAACGAATTTCCATTATAATGAACGCATCGGTATTGATTTTCAAGACGAACGAATCGTTCGTTATAAAAAACGCGGAGCCGTGTATGACACAGCCAATTAGCCTGATTGCCAAAAGTCTGGTACGTGAACGGGCCCGTACCGGGCTATCGCTGGCGGAAGTGGCGCGCCGGGCAGGTATTGCCAAATCAACGTTATCGCAGCTGGAATCGGGCAACGGTAATCCGAGCCTGGAGACCCTGTGGGCCCTCTGCGTCGCGCTCGATATCCCTTTTGCGCAGCTGCTGGAGCCGCAGGCGCAAAAGACCCAGGTATTGCGTCGCGGAGAAGGAACCAAAGTGGTGGCCGAACAGGCCCATTACCAGGCGATTTTACTGGCGACCTGCCCGCCGGGCGCCCGCCGCGATATCTATTTATTACTGACGCAGCCAGGCGCTGACCGGATTTCTCATCCTCATCCAGCGGGTTCGGTTGAGCATATTATTATTACCCAGGGGCGCGCGCGGGTCGGATTGACCGAAGCGCCGGAGGAGCTGGGGGAGGGCGATTACATCTGCTATCCGGCGGATCAGGAACATGTATTCCAGGCGCTGGAAGCGGATACCCAGGCGCTGTTGGTGGCTGAGCATCATTAATCTTAATAACATTCTGCGTATATATTCGTAATATGCAGAATGTTATGCCGTTAAATATATTAATGGCATATATTATTTTACACCCTACAGAACCCGGAATCTCTCTTTCTGTTCACCCCTTCTTGTCATTTTTGTTTGCTTCCGTTTCGTCTGGAAACATGGGATTGATGTCACTCTTCCACCCTTGGGTGGTTCGTATACTGCAATGGTGATATCGGGGTTAATTATGTTTCTTGAAGAACGTAGAAAGTCTATTTTGCGATATTTAGATGAGCATGAACGTGGCTATGTGAATTATTTCTCGGCTCATTTTAATGTCACTAAAGAAACGATACGGAGTGATTTGAATACTCTTGCAGATATGGGGCTGGTGCAGCGCTGTTATGGCGGGGCCATTATATTACGGCGTAGTTTGCAGGCCGAACTTATATCTGAAACCGGTGATAGTTTTGAGGTGCTGCTGCAACCTGTTAATCACCGAAAATCACCAGGCGATGAGCGAAAGAAAGGAAAGTTTATGCAGGGTAAGGTATGTGTATTTGGCTCGTTCAATGTTGATATTGTGGCTAAAGTTGAGCGCTTCCCAAGGGGCGGCGAGTCGATAATGGCGCTTGGCAGCAGCCTGGGGCCGGGCGGGAAAGGGGCAAACCAGGCAACGGCTGCCAGTAAAGCAGGCGCTCAGGTGCATTTTGTCGCCAAGGTGGGTAAAGATCAGTTCAGTAATTTAGCGGCAGATCATTTAACGCGCTCGGCAATTCACTCTTACACGCTTTATCAGTCTGAGAGTGAGCCAACTGGTAATGCGATTATTTACGTTTCTCAGGAGAATGGCGAAAATATGATCGCTATTTATTCTGGAGCTAATACAACTATTACCCATAGTGAAATCCAGGCAATCGTTCCGGAGTTATCTTCATCTGATGTTTTATTAGTTCAGATGGAGAATAATTTCGATGCCACTCATTCGATCATTAAGATAGCTCACGATCTGGGTAAACGGGTCATTCTGAATCCAGCGCCCTATTCTGCCGAAATTATTCCCAGCATCCCCTTCGTTGATGTGATTACGCCAAACGAAACGGAGGCCTCTTTATTATCGGGTATCGAGATCAACGATCTTGATACGGCAAAAGAAGCGGCCCTACGTATTGCCGGACTGGGGGCTAAAAAAGTGCTGATTACCATGGGGTCGCGCGGCGCGCTGCTGCTGGATAATCGCCAGTTCAGTCATATACGCGCTTTCCCTGCCGTCACCGTGGATACCACCGGTGCTGGCGATGCTTTTAACGGTGCGCTGGCCGCCTCGCTTGCCGCCGGAAACAGTCTGGTGCAGGCCGCAACCTGGGCCTCCGCCTTCGCCTCTCTGGCTGTTGAACTAGAAGGGGCATCCAACATGCCTGATTTTGAACAGGCAAACGCACGACTCCGTACCCTCTGAACTCGGGAAAAAATAATATGAAAACGATCAACGGTATTGTTCCGGTAATGCTGACGCCATTTACAGCTGGCGATCGGATTGATTATCCGGCTCTGGCGAAATTAATCGACTGGTATCTGGAGAAGGGCGTTGATGCGCTGTTTGCCGTCTGTCAGTCCAGCGAAATGCAGTTCCTTTCCTTAGAAGAACGCGTTGAGCTGGCGAATTTTGTGGTACAGCACGTGAATGGCCGTATCCCGGTTATCGCCTCTGGCCATATCAGCGATGACATTGACGCGCAAAAATCCGAGCTGCTGGCGATGGCACAGACCGGTATTGATGCTCTGGTACTGGTGACTAACCATCTCGATCCGCGTAATGAGGGCAGCGAAGTCTTCTATGCGACGCTGAACACACTGTTAGATACGCTGCCAGCCTCGCTACCGCTCGGTCTTTACGAGTGTCCGGCGCCTTACCGCCGCTTACTTAGCGATGATGAATTTACCTGGTGCGCTAACAGCGGCCGCTTCGTTGTGCTGAAGGATGTGAGCTGCGATCTGCCGACCGTTGAACGTCGCGTACGTCTGGCGCAGGGCACGCCGCTTAACGTCATTAACGCCAACGCGGCGATTGCCTGGCCTGCGATCCTGGCGGGGTCACAGGGCTTTAGCGGCGTGTTTACCAACTTCCACCCTGAACTATACAGCTGGCTGTGGCGCGAGGGGAAAAACCAACGCCTGGTAGCCGATGAGCTGGCGATTTTCCTCTCTCTGGGGGCTGTAACGGAAACGCTGGGCTATCCGAAAAACGCCAAAATCTATCATCAGCGCCTGGGGACTTTTGACAATATCAGCTGCCGGGTTAACAAGGATGATGTGCTGAATAAGTTCTGGGGACTGACGGTGATTCTCGACCAGATTCGCGCCGGAACCGAACAGTGGCGTCAGCGTATCGCGGGCTAAGCAGAGGATGCCATTATGATCGTAACCAGTCTTAAGGCATGGCCAGAGCAGGCAGCGGCCTACCATCCGGTACTGCGGCAGGCGCTGGCTTTCCTCGCTCAGAACGATTTTCAGGATTTCGCGCCGGGTAAAATCGACCTGATCCCCGGCAAGCTATTCTGCCTGTTGCAGGAGATGGACAGCGTACCTTTTGCAGAGGCGCGCCCGGAGTCGCACCGCCAGTTCATCGATATTCAGTATCTGATTTCCGGTCATGAGCGCATGGGGGTCAGTCGTGTCGAAAGCGGACTGCATACCGTTGTGGATGACCGTACGCCGCAGCAGGACATTCTGTTCTGGCAGGTTGAAGAAGAAGAGATGCAGGTCACGCTAACGCCCGGTATGTTCGTGATTTTCTTCCCGGAAGATATCCATCGCCCGTGCTGCCATCCGCAGGGTGACGGGATAACCCCTCTGCGCAAAGCGGTGATCAAAATCGATCGCGCGTTACTGGAGGAGGCGGTATGAGCATCGTAAATTCGACTTCCGCCGCGGCAGTTGCGCCGCCGAAGCTCTCCCGACGCCGCTGGGGGATTATTTTGATTCTGCTGCTGGCTGCGGTTGTGAACTACCTTGACCGCGCCAACCTGAGTATTGCCAATACCACGATTTCGAAGGAGTTTGGTTTCTCCGGCACTGAAATGGGCCTGTTGCTGTCGGCATTCCTCTGGCCGTATGCTCTGGCGAATCTGCCCGCCGGATGGCTGGTTGACCGCTTTGGTCCTAAGAAGATGTTCACCGGCGCGCTGACCCTGTGGTCCGCCGTGACTTTCCTGATGGGGTTTGTTAATACCTACAGCTTTTTCTATGGCCTGCGGGTACTGTTGGGGGTTGCTGAGTCGCCGTTCTTTACCTCAGGTATCAAGATCACCCAGAGCTGGTTTTCCGATAAAGAGCGCGGACTGCCGACATCGATAATCAACACCGGTTCGCAAATCGCTAACGCGATTGCGCCGCCGCTGCTGACCATTCTGCTGCTGTGGGTAGGCTGGCGCGGGATGTTTATCGCGGTCGGTCTGCTGGGGATTCCGTTAGTGCTGGCATGGCTGAAGTTTTATCGCGACCCGGATGCGCGGGAAGCGATGCTGATCCATACCGGGAAAGTCGCGGTGACTACGGCGGATAAACCGCAGGTAAGCTGGGGCGCGCTGTTCCGCAATAAAACAACCTGGTTCATGATTTCCGGCAACTTCTGCATCATGTTTACTATCTGGGTTTATTTGACGTGGCTACCGGGTTATCTGGAAACGTCCCTCGGCTTCAGCCTGAAGCAGACGGGCTTTATTGCATCGATTCCGTTCTTCGCCGGTATTCTTGGCGTCCTGTGCGGTGGGATGCTCTCTGATCGCCTGGTGCGCAGAGGCGTTAATGCGGTAACGGCGCGGAAAGTACCTATCGTGCTGGGTGCGGCAATGGCGGCCTGTTTCGTGATGCCGATTCCGTTTGTCAGCAACAGCGGTACCGCGATTACGCTGCTGACGTTGGGTTATTTCTGCTCGCAAATGCCGTCCGGGGCTATCTGGGCGCTGGCGGCGGATATGGCGCCAAAAGAGCAGGTTGCTTCTCTCGGCGCGATCCAGAACTTTGGCGGTTTCCTCGGTGCAGCGCTGGCGCCGGTGATCACCGGGATTATTCTTGATGTTACCGGCCAGTTCACCAATGTCTTTATTCTCGGCGGCTGCCTGCTGTTCCTTGGCGCCTGTCTCTATGGCTTCTTTGTGCGTAAACCTCTGGCACAATAGTGCTTTCCTCAGACAAAGCGCCGACCGGCGCTTTGTCGCTCTTGCTGGACGCCATCCCCGTATTGCGGGAAACTAGCCGCATTCTCCGCGAAGACAGGGATACATATGTCGCTGAAAGCCATTGCTAAAGAACTTGGGATCTCGGTCACCACCGTCAGCCGGGCGTTAAACGGCTATGACGATGTGTCACAGGAGACGCGTGTCCGCGTTGAGGCGGAGGCAAAACGCCGCGGCTAACCGGTCTTTTCGCCGCTGACTAGCCGGCTATAGCGCGGTTAGTCAGCGCGCCAGGCACGACGCCACAGTGACCTGCGGCGTCGCTTTTCATGCCCGCTTCCTGGGCGGTTCAGGCGAGATAAAACACCTCTTTTAGCTCATCGCAGAGTGGACTGTTATCGGCATGGGTCGGCATTACATCGCGCATATGCTGCCACCAGCGCTGGCATACTTCGGTCCCGGCGACAGCGTTCCAGCGCGCTTCGGATTCAATCTCCACCGTGGCGAACAGCAGATGGCGATCTTTATCGAGATAAATCGCGTAGTGATGCGCGCCGTGCGCTTTGAGTACTGCTTCCAGCTCCGGCCAGATGGGATTATGGCGGCGCTGGTACTCCTCATGCGCGTCGGGATTGACCTGCATGACAAAGGCTTTGCGGATCATAAGGCCTCCAGATAAAGCTCACGGACCTCATCGCGGCTGGCGCTGCGTGGGTTGCATGGTGCGCTGGGGTCAGCCAGCGCCTTATCCAGCCAGCCTTCGATATCGGCTTTGGTGACACCGAGCTGGCTGAAGCCTTGCGGGATACCGACCCGTTTGCTCAGTGCGCGAATCGCGTTGATGGCTTTTGTGCTGGCGACTTCATCGCTCAGACCGTGAGTATCCACGCCCATGGCCCGCGCCACTCGGGCAAAGCGAGCGATGGCGTTCGGGCGGTTAAAGTTCTCGATGATTGGCAGCAGTATAGCGTTGCAGACGCCATGCGGCAGATCGTGGGTGGCGCCCGGCTGATGCGCCAGCGCATGGACCAACCCCAGTCCTGCGCTGTTAAATGCCATGCCCGCCAGATACTGACCAAATGCCATTTGCTCACGCGCCTCGAGGTTATGTCCGTCCTCAACGGCTTTCGGCAGCCACCGGGATATCAGGCGAATGGCCTCCAGCGCGTTGGCATCGGTAAGCGGATGGGCGGCGACGGAGACAAATGCTTCTATGGCATGGGTCAGGGCATCCATTCCGGTTGCGGCGGTGATGGATGGCGGAATATCCAGCATCACGCTGGCGTCATCCACCGCAATATCCGGGATGATATTCAGATCGATAATTACCTCTTTGACCTGACGCCCGGAGTCGATAATCACCGCGTTACTGGTCATCTCTGCCGCCGTACCGGCTGTCGTGTTAATTGCCACCAGCGGTACGCCAGCATTTTTCACCTTGCCGATGCCGGTGTAAGCGGTGGAAGGCGCCGGGTTAGCAGTGAGGATTTTTATCGCTTTGGCGGTATCGATTGGGCTACCGCCGCCAAAGGCGATGAGGTAATCACAGCCTGCCGCCTGATAGGCAGCAAAGCCTTTTTGCACCAGCGCCTCCGTGGGATTGGGAAAGACCTCGTCAAACAGATGATAAGACGTCTGCTGTTTATCCAGCGCAGCGAACAGGCTGTCCAGCAGGCCCAGCTTTACCAGCTGGCCGTCGGTGACGATCAGCGCTTTACCCCACTGTTTATCCGCCACCAGTTTGACCATATCGCCGATAGCGCCCGTGCCGTGGAGGCTGATTTTGGGAAGTGCCAACATAAAACTCATCATAATTCTCCTTAATTACCGTGATTTTTATGCCTGGCGGTGCAGAGCTTGCGTGGGCCGCCGGGCATTAGAGGGTTTTCAGCGTCACGTGCGTGTTAATCTGCACCTCAAAGCAGGTGAGAATTTTGCTAGCTTTGCGGTACATTACGGACCAGTTGAGCTTCTTCAGCAGGTCCACAGCTTCGCCGATAACTCTTATCCGACAGCCCGTTGCTGTAGGTAGCGGTGATCCGATTGGCGGAAGGGTACTTCAGCACCAGGACGATGACATCAGGATCGTTGGCAGAAATAGAGATCGGAACCACTCTCTGAGTGATCAATCCGTCAAGCACTTCGATCCGCGCTTCTGCCGTGGTGGTAGGGCAACTGTAAATCACTTTAATATCGCCTGACTCTTTGGCCGCTTCCTGGTGGCTGTTTCGAAGAACCCATTTCCCAACGATTTCACCACGAGGGGGATTTTTACTTCCGTTGAAGCTGAACCGGACAACGCCGTAATGGCAACGGTGAGGAGCAAATTTGTTTTTGTTTTCATTGCTTTTATTCCCCATGATTGCGTTAGATTCTCGTTGCCATGCACATGACAGTTGCATTAGCTTGTATGACCCGTCTATTCGTAGACCCCACCCCCCTTCCAGCAGTGCAACATACTCGGGGAATGGTTTGCAGGTAACTGCGTTCGGCGTGTCTCGGTGAACGGGGCGCCATGTTGTTATTGATACAGGTCTAACGCGGACTGCATGGGCTGCACCGCAAAGCGTTTGCCCAGGGCGATGAGTTCTTCGCGGGTGATGGTCTGTTTCATGCCCCCCATCGAATACACTTTTACCAGCACTTCGGCTGATTTTTCGGCGGTATCGATGAGACCGAAGGTTTCGTCCAGTGTCGGGCCGCTACCGAAGACGCCGTGGAACGGCCACAGTACCAGCGAATGTTTGCGCATTTCCCACGCGGTGGTCTGGCCAATTTCATCGGTGCCCGGCACCATCCACGGCAGAATGCCGACCCCATCCGGGAAGACCACCAGACATTCGGTGCTCCCTTCCCATAGCTTACGGGTGAACAGATCGCTGCTGTTCTCCAGCACGTAGGTCAGGGCTATCAGGTTGGTGGCGTGGCAGTGCATGATCACGCGGTCTTTGCCGTTGGTGAGCCTGATGCGCTCGCTGTGGGAGAGAAAATGCGCCGGTAATTCAGAGGTCGGCACCGCATCGTCCGTCAGTCCCCATAGTACGTGGTATCCCGCACCATCTTTGTCTACCTTCACTACGCCGAGATTGGCCGCAGGATCGAGCTGGACGTTGCGGAAAAATTTGCCGGAACCGGTGACGACAAACGGCTGGTTCGCCAGCGTGGGCATCGACTGACTGAGGGCAATATAGCGCGGTTTCGCGTGAAAATCGGCCGTGAATGGTTCGATATCCGCTTCATCCAGGCGCAGCGTCAGGTTACCGCCGTTACGTTCGTCCCAGCCCTTCAGCCAGGCATCGGAAGTGGCTTTAATCATGCTCTGGACGAACCAGGAGTTGATAATGGTATGCATAGTTTTGTCTTTCCTGTTGATTCGGCGCGGGGTTGGCCCCTCACCGTAAATATGTGCGAGTCCCAGGGTCGCGGCTGATGCCTTACCCGGGCTACCAGTCTGTAGCCCGGGTAAGCCCAGCATTAACCACGCTGGCTCAGAACCGCATTCTCGTAAGCCCGTACGCTATCCAGCCACTGGCTGCCCGCTGGGGTATCGTGGCGCTGGCAGTACATCTCCCAGGCGGCCTGCCATGGCAGGCATTTCTGCTCTTCCAGCAGAGCCAGGCGGGCGGTGTAGTCGCCGTCAGCTTCCAGCTGGCGCAGTTGTTCGGTCGGTTCCAGCAGGGCGCGCAGCAGCGCTTTCTTCATGTTGCGGGTACCAATCACCCACGCCGCGATGCGGTTAATCGAGGCGTCGAAGAAATCGAGACCGATGTGCACGCGGTCGAACAGGTTGTGGCGGATGATTTCGCTGGCGATAGCCTGGGTTTCGTCATCCAGCAGCACGACGTGGTCGCTGTCCCAGCGCACCGGGCGGCTGACGTGCAGCAGCAGTCGCGGGATGTACAGCATGGCGGCGGAAATTTTGTCGGAGATGACTTCCGTCGGGTGGAAGTGGCCGGCATCGAGGCACAGCGCGGTCTGGCGGCTGGTGGCGTATCCCATATAGAACTCGTTGGAGCCGACGGTATAGCTTTCTGCGCCGATACCGAACAATTTGCTCTCTACGGCATCGATGTGATGTGTCGGGTCGAGTTTTTCGCTGATGACTTCATCCAGAGCATTGAGCAGGCGTTGGCGCGGCGCGAAGCGGTCCACGGTGATATCTTTCATGCCGTCCGGGATCCAGATATTCATCACCGACGGCGTGCCCAACTGCTCGCCGAAGTACGCGGAAATACGGCGGCTGGCTTTGCAGTGGTCGATCCAGAACTGGCGGATTTCATCGTTAGCGTGCGACAGCGTAAAGCCGTCGGCGCTTAGCGGATGTGAGAAGCAGGAAGGGTTAAAATCTAGTCCCAGCTTGTTGGCTTTAGCCCAC
Organism: Raoultella sp. T31; assembly: GCF_002806725.1. NCBI lineage: Bacteria > Pseudomonadati > Pseudomonadota > Gammaproteobacteria > Enterobacterales > Enterobacteriaceae > Klebsiella > Raoultella sp. T31. Next base: position 46,682 of record NZ_PIBO01000030.1, on the reverse strand, counting down.
TCAACCCAGTTTTTAAAGTGCTCAGGTTTAATTTCATTGCGCGCCACCGGCGTGTCTGACTCCAGATAGATCGCGTGAAGATTCAATCGTTTAGGCCCAGGTATCAGGCTCAGCGCCTGCTCAAGGTCGGCACGCAGCTCGCTGGCGTTACGGGCCTTACCCGGATAGTTTCCCGTGGCCTGAATCCCACCCGTTAAGTTCCCTTCCGGGTTTTCGAAGCCGGCGACATCATCGCCCTGCCAGCAGTGCATCGAAACGGGTAGCCGATCCAGTTGACGCAGGGTCTCCTCGATATCCACGCCAACGGCAGCGTAGCGCTGTTTAGCAATGTCCCAGGCTTGTTCAAGTTGAGTGGTCATGCGCAAAGCTCCTTAGTCAGTTGTGGCTGAAACTGCGCCACGAAACGGGCAATTTTATGTTCTGGATTGGGGATAAACGTGGTAAGCGCGGCGTTGCGGCGTACCACCTGACGGAAATCGTCTACGTTATTCAGTTCGTCCAGGGTCATGAGCTGGATGCCGATATTGCCTAACGTGGAAGCCTCTACAGGACCCGCGACGACCGTGATGCCGCAGGCGTCAGCACACAGTTGATTGAGCAGCTCGTTCTGGCAGCCGCCGCCGACAATATGCAGCTGGCTAAATGGCTGGCCGCGGAGTTGGGTCAGTTCGTTGAGTACGCGGGCGTACAGCAGGGCCAGACTGTCGAAAATACAGCGCGCCAGTTCGGCGTCATCGCCGGGAACCGGCTGCCCGGACTCGCGACAGGCGGACTGAATTTCGGCGCTCATGTTGGCCGGATTGATAAAGCGATCGTCGTTGCAGTCAATGACAAAACGGCAGGCTGGAAGACGAGTGGTACGGGCGATTAGCGCTGACAGGTCGCTGATATTCTGTTCTTGCAGCACCCGCTGTAGCAGCCAGAGCCCCATGATATTTTTCAGTACCCGATAGCGCCCTTCGGCACCGCCTTCATTGGTGATATTCGCCTGCAGCGCATCGCTACCGGTGTAGGGAGTTTTGCTTTCAAAGCCCATTAACGACCAGGTGCCGGAAGAGAGCCAGGCGGCGTCCGGGTCCTGCTGTGGAACGGCGATCACGGCGCTGGCGGTATCGTGACTGGCGACGGCCACCACCGGAATGGCGTTACCCTGCGGGCATATCCAGTGACCGATCACGTTACCGGGATGGCTGGGAGTACCAAACCAGGCGCGCGGTGCTCCGCTCCACTTCAACAGTTCTTCATCCCAGCTATCGTTGTTAATATTGATCAACTGGGTGGTGGTAGCGTTGGTGTATTCCCAGTTCAAATTGCCGGTGAGACGAAAGCTGAAATAGTCAGGGATCAGCAGCGCATGTGAAACCTGGCTGACCAGTTCCGGCTGCTGTTCAACCAGGGCGCGGAGCTGATAAAGGGTATTGAAGGGCATAAACTGAATGCCGCTACGGCGATAGATCTCGGTGCGGCCTATCTGCTCTTCGGCATGGCGCATCAGGCCATGGGTACGCGCGTCACGATAGGAGACCGGCAGGCCCACGCGCTCGCCGTGCTTATCCAGCAGGACATAATCCACACCCCAGGTATCAATACCGATACTGTCGATGAGGATGCCTTGTTCGCAGACCTTCACCAGCCCACGGCGAATTTCGCCTTCCAGACGGTCAACATCCCAGCAGTCGTAGCCATCCATCTTTTGCAGACTATTGGTAAAGCGGTGAATTTCGCGCAGCGTTAGCGTACGCGGCCCGCATTCATAACTGGCAAGCATCACCCGCCCGCTGGAGGCGCCTAAATCAACGGCTACACAATGACGAAAACTCATGGGAAGATCCTTGTAACAAATCATTGTCAGCAGTCTAAAAAAGTCATGAATCGCGCACCTTCTTGCCACTGACAGGGAAAACAGGCGGCTGGCAAGAAAGCAAAGATGACCGTGAGGGAGGTCACAGTTTCTCTTCATGAGCGCCAGGGAAGAGGATGTGATGTTGTCCGCAGTTCCCGATCATTCCTGCTATTTCTTGAAAAAACGGCAGGTTTTACGAATTTTGCGGTCAAAAATTGAAGGTCGGATTGTGAACCCTTAATTACTATTTGTGGCACTGATTGATAACATTTCTCATTTCTATGGTGCCGTTATGACCATATTACACAGTGTGGATTTCTTTAAGTCCGGGACTTCTCCTGTGGCCATTGAGCCACGTATCCCTCAGGCAGCGTTCCCGGAGCATCATCACGATTTCCATGAAATCGTGATCGTTGAGCACGGTACGGGGATTCATGTGTTTAACGGTCAGCCCTATACCATCAGCGGCGGTTCGGTGTGCTTTATTCGCGATCACGATCGTCATCTCTATGAACATACGGACAATTTATGCCTGACTAACGTGCTCTATCGCGCGCCAGACGCCTTTCGCTTTCTGAATGGTGTCAATCAGCTGTTACCGCAGGAGCAAGAGGGGAATTATCTCTCTCACTGGCGGGTGAACCAGGCCGTGCTGCAGCAGGTTCGACAGCTCGTCGGACAGATGGAAGATGTCGATCTCGAACCGGATATGCATACGCTCGCTGGACGAGAGATTCTCTTTATGCAGTTGCTTGTCCTGCTGCGTAAAAGCAGTCTCGCGGAAGGGGAGGCCGATAACGAAGCGCGGCTGAATTATCTGATGGCCTGGCTGGAAGAACACTTCGCCGAGGATATCTGTTGGGAGGCGACGGCGGCTAAGTTTTCCCTGTCGCTGAGGACACTACATCGCCAGCTGAAGCAGCATACCGGCTTGACGCCGCAGCGCTACCTCAATCGGGTGCGACTGATGAAGGCGCGTCACCAGCTACGTCATAGCGATGAGAGTATCACTGATATTGCCTATCGCTGTGGCTTTGGCGACAGTAACCACTTTTCGACGCTTTTTCGCCGAGAGTTTTCCTGGTCGCCACGCGATGTCCGCCAGGGACGGGACGCTATTCTTTAGTAACGCGAGAGCAGTCAACGTTTTAGCCGGCAAAAACGCGAATAATAAAGCGTTACTGGTGGTGGAGTTCTTGTAGTGGTTGGTCAGTTGATTCTGCGCAAAAATGAGTTTTTTGCCTCTCCCTCCCAGGCGGTAGCGGTTGCTGACCGTTACCCACAAAATGTCTTCTCCGAGCATACCCATGAGTTCTGCGAACTGGTTCTGGTGTGGCGGGGAAATGGCCTGCATGTCCTTAACGATCGCCCATGGCGTATTACCCGTGGCGATCTGTTTTATATTCGAGCCGAAGACAAACACTCCTATGCCTCCGTGAATGATTTAGTCCTGCAAAACGTTATCTATTGCCCGGATCGGCTGCGGCTTAATTTTGACTGGGCGGCCCATATTCCCGGCCTGTTTGGTACGCCGTGGATGCCGCACTGGCGGATTGGCAGTTCCGGTATGGCCCAGGCTCGCCAGGTGATGGCTCAACTGGAACAGGAGAGCATCTGCGGAGATGCACAGGCTAATAACATGGCCGAGCTGCTGTTTGCGCAACTGGCGCTGATTCTTCATCGCCACCGCTATACGACCGATAATCGGATAGCGACCCAAAACGGAACACTCCTTGATAAGTTGCTGAACGAACTGGCTGGCAGCCTGAACCAGCCTTTTATTCTCGAGCTATTTTGTCAGCGGGAGGGGGGCGGCGAGCGTGCGTTGCGTCAGCATTTTCGCCAGCAGACCGGGATGACGATCAACCACTACCTGCGTCAACTGCGTATCTGCCACGCGCAGTATTTATTGCAGCACACCGAGCGGTTGATTGGTGACATTGCGATGCAGTGCGGGTTCGAAGACAGCAACTACTTTTCTGTCGTCTTTAACCGCGAAATTGGCATGACCCCAGGGCAGTGGCGGCAACGTAGTCGCGTTGCCGCATAGGGCGTTAGCTGGCCATGCCCAGGCCAACAATATTGGCGGCGATGATAATCACCACACAGCCCAAACTTAATAAGCTGACCGGACGACGCCCGGCGTTGTTCCACTCTTTCAACACCAGCCCGACCAGCCCGCCGCACAGCACATAGAAGCTCATATGCAACATCCAGCTCATGTAGTCATATTGGGCTGGAATGCTGGCGTGGCCCCAGGCATAGAAGAAAAACTGGAGATACCACATCAGACCGCCCAGCGCCGACAATAGCACGTTGGCGACGATCAGCGGTTTTACCAGCGAGAAGTCGGCTTTGATCGACAGGTTTTTGACTTTAGCCAGACGAATAAAGCAGAAGCCGAGGTTGACCAGTGCGCCGCCGCCCATAATCACCACATAGCTGGGCAGTGCGGTATATAGTGGGTCGACCCCCAGTGCTGCCGCGGCATCATGCATCGGTCTGGCGGCGTTCATCGCAAAGGACATCCCGGCAGAGAAAATGCCGCACAACACCGCCAGCATGAGTCCTTTTTTCAGATTGAAGTCTTCGGCTTTGATGCCCATATTGCGCTCTTTCAACTGGCCAGCTCGAGTGACAATCGCCACGCCGATCACCGCCACCAGTACGCCAAGCAGCGTCATCTGGCCACCCTGGGTATGAAGGAGTACATCGATCTTCCCGTTGATAATGGGGGTCATCAGTGTGCCGACAATCAGGGTAATCCCGATGGCGATACCGATCCCCATCGACATGCCGAGGTAGCGCATGGTCAGGCCGTAGTTAATATTGCCGATCCCCCACATGGCGCCAAACAGAAATACCGGAAGGAGCGTCGAGGCGTTGAAGGAACGGTAATAGGCCCAGAAATCAGGCAGCAGAATCGCGCTGATAGTCCAGGGAAGAATCAGCCAGGAGACAATCCCGCCGACTGACCACATGGTTTCCCATGACCACTGTTTAACTTGTTTGAACGGGGCATAGAAACAGGCTGCACTGGCCGCACCTGTCAAATGCCAGAAAATACCCATCGTAATCGCGTGATTCATTGATTTTATCCTCATCTGTTTTTTTATCGGATAAATCTTCTTCCGACACGATGAGTGTAAAAATCGGTCAGTTTTCTCGCCTTCAGGCTGTTGCCATGTGATGGCGGACCCTGGCAACCAACAACGTAATGACTTGTTCTAGCTCACAAAAATGCGGGTAGACCTGTGTGTTATAACCTTATTAAAAATACGGCATTGATAAGCGTTTTCAATATCATTTAATTAACTATAATGAACCAACTGCTTACGCGGCATTAACACTTCCTGCCGCTTGACAATAATGGAGATGATTATGAGTTATACACTGCCAGCCCTGCCGTACGCTTATGACGCCCTGGAACCGCACTTTGATAAGCAGACGATGGAAATCCATCACACTAAACATCACCAGGCCTACGTTAACAACGCCAACGCTGCGCTGGAGAGCCTGCCGGAATTTGCTAACCTGTCTGCAGAAGAACTGATCGCCAAACTGGATCAGCTGCCGGCTGACAAAAAAACCGTACTGCGTAACAACGCGGGCGGCCACGCTAACCACAGCCTGTTCTGGAAAGGCCTGAAAACCGGCACTACCCTGCAGGGCGATCTGAAAGCCGCTATCGAACGTGATTTCGGTTCCGTTGATAACTTCAAAGCTGAGTTTGAAAAAGCGGCAGCGACCCGTTTCGGTTCTGGCTGGGCATGGCTGGTGCTGAAGGGCGACAAACTGGCCGTGGTTTCGACCGCTAACCAGGACTCCCCGCTGATGGGTGAAGCTGTCTCCGGCGCTTCCGGCTTCCCGATTGTGGGCCTGGACGTTTGGGAACACGCTTACTACCTGAAATTCCAGAACCGTCGTCCGGACTACATCAAAGAGTTCTGGAACGTGGTTAACTGGGACGAAGCAGCAGCGCGTTTTGCCGCCAAAAAATAAGGTTGCATTGTGCTGAATGAGAAGCGAGTCTGATGACTCGCTTTTTTTATATCCGCAGCAAAGGAGCGGCGATGCACTATCCGGTGAATGTCTTTGTGGGCAAGGTAAGGGATTACGACGGCAGCCGTCCAAGCGCCATCGGTAAAATTCAGGTCGACGGTGAACTGATCCTCGGCGAACTGGGGCTGGAGGGCGATGAACAGGCGGAGAAGAAAATACATGGCGGGCCGGATCGCGCGCTGTGCCACTATCCCCGTGAACATTACGCCCATTGGGCCCTTGAACTTTCGCAGCAGGCGGATCTTTTCTGCGCACCGGCGTTTGGCGAGAATCTCTCGAGCGAAGGACTGACGGAAAAAGACGTCTGTATCGGCGATATCTTCCGCTGGGGAGAGGCGCTGATCCAGGTGACGCAGCCGCGCTCACCGTGCTTCAAGCTTAACTATCACTTTGCGGTCAGCGATATGGCGCAGCTTATGCAGAACAGCGGTAAAACCGGCTGGCTGTATCGGGTTGTGGCCGGTGGGCGGGTGTCCGGCGATGCGCCGCTGGAGCTGGTTTCCCGGCTCAGCGATGTGAGCGTCCATGAGGCGGGTGCCATTGCCTGGCATATGCCGTTCGATGACGAACAATATCATCGTCTGCTCTCGGCTGCGGGGCTGTCGGTGAGCTGGAGCCGCACCCTGCAGAAACGGCGCCTGAGCGGGCAGATAGAAGACAATTCGCGGAGATTGTGGGGGAAATAATTTTCCCCGGGCCGCAAACGACATATCCATCAAATTTGCTAAACCGTAGCCTGGCTAAGCAAAGCGCAAGCCGGAAGATTTCCCGGATGGCCTCGCGTTGCGACTTATCCGGGCTACTTGACTGCACTCATCCATAGCCCGGCTAAGCATAGCGCAAGCCGGGATATACTCATCAGGTACGTTTATACAGCGGCAGCCAGATGGTCAGCCGCAAACCGCCTAACGGGCTGTCGTCGGCTTTGACCCAGCCGCGATGCTGCTGAATCGCGGCCTCAACAATCGCCAGTCCCAGACCGGTCCCGCCGGACTCACGATCGCGCGCCTCATCGGTACGGTAGAACGGACGGAAAATTTGCTCGCGATCCTCCGGACTGACGCCCGGACCGTCATCATCGACGTTAACCGTGATGCCGTCTTTATCCACCGAAAAACTGACCGAAATTTTGGTGTGCGAGTAGCGCAGCGCGTTACGGACGATATTTTCCAGCGCGCTTTCCAGCGCATTGGGATTACCGTACAGCGGCCAGGGACCCGGTGGATACTCGACGGTGAAGGATTTCCCCACCTGTTCGGCTTCAAACGCCGCGTTATCCAGCACTTCGCCCCACAGCTGATTGGCTTTCACCGTTTCGCTGACCAGCGCGTTGTTCGCCTGATTGCGTGACATCACCAGCAGGTCGTTAATCATGCTGTCCAGCCGGTGGGCCTCGGTCTCAATGCGCTCAAGCTCTTTACTCTCGCCGCTGCGACGGCGCAGTAAAGCCGTTCCCAGCTGCAGGCGCGTGAGCGGCGTACGCAGCTCGTGGGAGATATCGGACAGCAGGCGCTGCTGACCGGTCATCATGCGTTCCAGCGCCGTGACCATCTGGTTAAAACTGGCCCCGGCGGCTAAAAACTCCTGCGGACCGGCTTCCAGTTCCGGATGTTGACGCAGGTTGCCCTGGGCGACTTCATCGGCGGCGTTTTTCAACTTGCGAGCCGGTTTAGCCAGACTCCACGCCAGCCAGAGCAGCAGCGGCGAACTGACCAGCATCGTGACGATAAGCAGGAGCAGCGGGCGATCGAACAGCAGGTTGATAAAGTCTGACTGGGATGTGCTGGCAGGGCGGATCAGATACAGCTGGTAATTATCTTCCCCATCCCTGACGGAAAACGGCCCGACCATTTCCAGACGGCCGTAGCGTTTTTTCTGCGGATGATCGGCATTATCGGCCTGGCCGATAAAGTTACGAATGATCTGCATTTCGTTGCGTTCTGCACCGATCACGCGGCCTTCGCTGGTTACCAGTAATAAACGCTGCCCCGGCGGAGCCCACTTATCGATAGCGCGAAACAGACGACGCCACCACATCAGGTCATTGGGGGGATCGGTCGCCAGTTCGGCCTCGACATGCTGTTCTATCATGGTGCCCTGCCGCTGTTCGCTCTCCAGCAGTTCGGTCATCTGGCGCGAGTCCAGCTTGGGCAACATCAGAACCAGCATCAACACTAGCGCCAGCGTGAGCCAGAAAATAGCGAAGATGCGTGCGGTTAAACTCCCTATCATGAAGCCGAAACCATCAGGTAGCCGCGTCCGCGCAGGGTTTTAAACCACGGATGGCCATCTTTGCGTTCCGGCAGCTTACGACGCAGATTGGAAATATGCATGTCGATGGCGCGATCGAACGGCGTCAGGCGTTTTCCCAGGACTTCCTGGCTCAGATGTTCACGAGAGACAACCTGGCCAAGATGCTGCGCCAGCAGGTAGAGCAGGGTGAACTCCGTGCCGGTCAGCTCCAGGGTCTGACCATCGAAATTGGCTTCCTGGCGGCCAGGGTTGAGGCTCAAGGCGTCAACTTCCAGCGTCGGGGAACCGGCTTCGGTGGTTTGCTGCTGCTCGCTCCAGTGAGAACGGCGCAGAATCGCGCGTATACGCGCCACCAGCTCACGATCGTTGAACGGCTTAGGCAAGTAATCATCCGCACCCAGCTCGAGGCCGAGAACGCGATCCAGCTCGCTGCCGCGGGCAGTTAGCATGATAACCGGGGTCTGGTGTGTCTGACGCAACTCTTTAAGCGTATCGATACCGTTTTTCTTCGGCATCATCACATCAAGCAAAAGTAAATCGATGCTGTCGTCCAGAAGGGTCAGCGCCTGTTCCCCGTCATGGGCCACAAGCACGTTAAATCCTTCCATATCGAGCAGCTCTTTTAACAGGGAGGTGAGCTCCCGGTCATCATCAACTAACAGGATTTTATTCATTGTTTAAATACCTCCGAGGCAGAAATTACGTCATCAAGGCTCGCTAATCCATGACTTTACGTTGTTTTACACCCCCTGACGCATGTTTGCAGCCCGAATCGTAGACTGTATCTCGTTGAATCGCTACACAGACACAAATGTATTGGGAGTATGTGATGCGCAATGTTATTGCTGCCGTCATGGCCTCAACGCTGGCGCTAAGTGCATATAGCCAGGCCGCTGAAGTCGTCACCAGCGTTAACTGGCTCCCCGGAGATGACGGGGTGCAGCGCACCAGTCAGAGTCATATGTTTGACGGCATAAGTTTAACCGAACAGCAACGCCAGCAGTTACGAGATCTTATGCAACGGGCACGCCATGACAGGCAACCCATTAATGTTAGCGAAATGGAGACAATGCATCGTCTTGTCACCGCAGAAAATTTTGATGAAAACGCTGTGCGCGCTCAGGCTAATAAAATGGCGCAGGAACAGGTTGCTCGCCAGATTGAAATGGCGAAGGTTCGCAACCAGATGTACCACCTGTTAACGCCGGAGCAGCAAGCGGTTCTTAATGCTAAACACCAGCAACGAATGGATCAGTTGCGCGAGGTTGCAAGGATGCAAAAAGGTTCAGCAACCATGCTGTCGAGTAGTAGTAGTAGCAATACCGTGCAACCCCAGTAGTAGACCCTGTTTTCCTTGCCATAGACACCATCCCTGTCTTCCCCCTCATGATGAGGGGGTTTTTTTTGCCTGTCATTCAGCGAAACGCCTCCCGCCTTGCTCCTCGTTGCGACAAAAGTTCAGGTTATACTAAGCGCATCGCCGAAAAGGAGCATATATGAATCAATCTTATGGGCGGCTGGTGAGCCGCGCGGCTATTGCGGCGACGGTGATGGCGTCCGCGTTACTTTTGATCAAGATTTTTGCGTGGTGGTACACCGGGTCAGTGAGTATTCTGGCTGCGCTTGTGGACTCGCTGGTGGATATTGCCGCCTCGTTAACGAATCTGCTGGTTGTGCGTTATTCCCTCCAGCCTGCTGATGAGGAACATACTTTTGGCCACGGTAAGGCAGAATCACTGGCCGCGCTGGCACAAAGTATGTTTATCTCCGGGTCGGCTCTGTTTCTGTTTCTGACCGGTATTCAGCACCTGGCGCGCCCGGAGCCGATGCAGGCGGCGGGGGTCGGTATTGCCGTGACGCTGATCGCGCTGGTCAGCACGCTGGTGCTGGTCACGTTCCAGCGTTGGGTGGTCAGAAAAACGCAAAGTCAGGCGGTGCGGGCAGATATGCTTCATTATCAGTCTGATGTTATGATGAACGGCGCAATTCTGGTGGCGCTGGGCCTCGCCTGGTATGGTTGGCATCGTGCCGACGCGCTGTTTGCTCTCGGGATTGGCATCTATATTTTATATAGCGCTTTGCGTATGGGTTATGACGCTATTCAGTCGCTGTTAGACCGCGCGCTTCCTGACGAGGAACGTCAGGAAATTATCAATATCGTGACCGAATGGCCAGGCGTCAGCGGGGCACACGATCTACGGACGCGGCAGTCAGGGCCGACTCGCTTTATTCAAATACATCTGGAAATGGAAGATAACCTCCCGCTGGTCCAGGCACATGTTATTGCCGATCAGGTGGAGCAGGCGATTCTGCACCGTTTCCCGGGTTCTGATGTCATTATCCATCAGGATCCCTGTTCTGTGGTGCCGCTGGCACGGCAGGGCGTTTTATGAGCTTTCGGTTATAGTCTGTAAACTCGATGTAAAAGTGTGGGGCAGATCGGCATTTTTTGTATAAATTACCGCCATTTGGTCTGACCTGAATCAATTCAGCCAGAAGCGTTTGATATACTATTGCAATTATCGTCGTGCACTCCTGGTGAAGGAGCGCTTCAGGCAACAGGATTATTTTTTGCTTCCTAAGTTCAGAGGTAGTCATGATTAAGAAAATCGGTGTGTTGACAAGTGGCGGTGATGCTCCGGGCATGAACGCAGCAATTCGTGGCGTTGTGCGCGCAGCATTAACGGAAGGTCTGGAAGTTTTTGGAATCTATGACGGTTACCTCGGCCTGTATGAAGATCGTATGGTTCAGCTCGACCGCTATAGTGTTTCCGACATGATCAACCGTGGCGGCACTTTCCTGGGGTCAGCACGCTTCCCGGAGTTCCGTGAAGAGCATATTCGCGCCGTTGCGCTTGAAAATATGAAAAAGCGTGGCCTGGATGCGTTGGTCGTTATCGGCGGTGATGGCTCTTACATGGGGGCGATGCGCCTGACTGAAATGGGCTTCCCGTGCATCGGCCTGCCAGGCACCATCGATAATGATATCAAAGGCACTGACTACACCATCGGTTTCTTTACCGCGCTGAGCACCGTAGTGGAAGCCATTGACCGTCTGCGTGATACCTCTTCTTCCCACCAGCGTATTTCTGTTGTTGAAGTGATGGGGCGTTACTGCGGCGACCTGACTCTGGCCGCGGCGATTGCCGGCGGTTGTGAGTTCATCATGGTGCCGGAAGTGGAATACACGCGTGACGATCTGGTTGCTGAAATCAAAGCCGGCATCGCCAAAGGTAAGAAACACGCTATCGTGGCCATTACCGAACATATGTGCGACGTGGACGAGCTGGCGCACTACATTGAGAAAGAAACCGGCCGTGAAACCCGTGCGACCGTTCTGGGGCACATTCAGCGCGGCGGCTCCCCGGTACCTTATGACCGTATCCTGGCATCTCGCATGGGCGCCTACGCTATTGAACTGTTGCTGCAGGGCTTTGGCGGCCGCTGCGTTGGTATTCAGAACGAGAAGCTGGTGCACCACGACATCATCGACGCTATCGAGAACATGAAGCGTCCGTTCAAAAATGACTGGCTGGATTGCGCGAAGAAACTGTACTAATTCTGGCGTGAAACAAACGAAAAGGCCTTCTCAGAGAGAAGGCCTTTTTTATGCGCGGGCGGGTTATTCGATATCCAGCGCATCCTCGGAGAGGATGATCCCGGTATTATCGGCATACAGATGGTCGCCGGAGAAGAAGGTCACACCGCCGAAATTGACGCGTACGTCGCTTTCGCCGATACCTTCCCCAGCGGCCCCTACGGGAATGGCGGCCAGCGCCTGGATGCCGATATCCAGGTCTTCAAGATCGTCAACCTGACGCACCGCGCCATAGACCACTATCCCTTCCCACTCATTTTGTACGGCAAGACGCGCCAGGTCAGCGTCAATTAACGCCCGTCGGACGGAACCCCCACCATCGATCAGCAAGATGTGACCACGGCCGTTCTGTTCGAGCATATCGTATAGCAACCCGTTATCCTCGAAACATTTCACCGTGATGATTTGTCCACCAAACGACGACCGTCCCCCAAAGTTGGAGAACAGAGGTTCCACTACGTTGACATCCTCCTGGTAGATGTCACAAAGCTCGGAAGTATCGTATTTCATAGGCTTAACGTTCAGTTGCTGCGAGAGATTTTAGTATATCTCGCGAATCGTATTGTTGGCAAAATCATCAGTTGTTAATTGATATTTGTCAGTTAACCCACCAGCTTGCTGCAGATAATCCCAATGACAAACAGTAGGTTGGTCAACAGCGCGGCTTTTACCGTGCGTTCCAGCATCGGGCGCATTGCCACCGGTTCGCGCTCGCGCATCACAAATCGCGCCTGCTTCACCAGCAGCGGCGTGGCGAGCAGGAACAGCCAATCCCACAGACTATGCAGAGAAATCAGAGTAAACAGCGCCAGGCACAGCGGCGCGCCGATGAGCAGGCAGGTATGATAGCGGCGGGCGTTGAGCGGCCCCAGACGTACCGCCAGCGTGTTCTTGCCGTTCTCCCGGTCGCTATCGATATCGCGCAGATTATTGATATTCAGCACCGCGGCGGCTAGCAGACCACAGGCGGTGGCGGGCAGGAAAATGGTTGCTTCAATCGTGTGGGCCTGGAGATACCAGCTCCCTGCGACGCTGAGCCAGCCAAAGAATGCCAGCACCGAGATATCGCCGAGGCCGATATAGCCATAAGGCCGGGTGCCGACGGTGTAGGTGATCGCGGCGATAATTGCTACGCCTCCCAGCACCATAAAACCAATAAAATCGGCCATCGTCTGCCAGGCACAGAACAACAGCGCCAGTCCGGAGAGGCAAATCAGCACCACGGTGACAATCAGCGCGCGCTTCATCTGCGCCTGGGTGATGGCCCCTTTTTGCATGCCGCGTAGCGGCCCGATGCGGTCAGGTTTATCGCTGCCCTTAACGGCATCGCCATAATCGTTGGCCAGGTTGGATAAGATTTGCAGCAGGCCGGCGGTGATCAGCGCCAGCAGCGCAACCCAGGGATCGAAGTTCCCCTGCTGCCACGCGAGCGTCGTACCGACAACGATGGCGGAAAAGGCCAGCGGTAGCGTTTTTGGCCGCAGGCTTTCCAGCCAGGCCTGGGTTCGGTTTATCGGTTGTTCAGTCATAGGTTCCGGCCAATAAAAATGGGGCTATACCCGTCATCCTTCAAACTGCCTCTTTGTTGGCCTCGCCCGCTCAACCCGGTCACTTACTGGAATAAGCTCCCGGGATTCTCAGGCTAGCCGCCTCGACGCAGCGTGAATGATTTTGTGTATCTATAGCCCCATCTATAGTGATGAAAATATATTGGACCGGATTATAGGATAAAACGGCTCAGATCTTCATCTGCCACCAGTACATCCAGATGTTTACCAACATATTCCGCATCAATCGTGATGCTCTGACCGTTCATTTCGCTGGCGTCGTAGGAGATATCTTCAATCAGACGCTCCAGCACGGTGTGCAGGCGACGTGCGCCGATGTTTTCGGTGGTTTCGTTAACCTGCCATGCCGCCTGCGCAATACGCTTGATGCCATCTTCCGTAAACTCGATGCTGACGCCTTCGGTCGCCATCAGCGCTTTATACTGAACGGTGATGGAGGCGTTCGGCTCGGTCAGGATGCGCTCGAAATCTTCCGTCGTCAGCGCTTTGAGCTCGACGCGAATCGGCAGACGGCCCTGCAGTTCCGGGATCAGGTCAGACGGGCTGGCCACCTGGAATGCGCCAGAGGCGATAAACAGAATATGGTCGGTTTTCACCATACCGTGCTTGGTCGACACCGTGCAGCCTTCGACCAGCGGCAGCAGGTCGCGCTGTACGCCTTCGCGAGAGACATCCGGGCCGGAGCTGTTGCCGCCGCGCTTACAGATTTTGTCGATCTCGTCGATAAACACGATACCGTGCTGTTCTACGGCGTCGATGGCATCTTGTTTGAGCTCTTCCGGGTTGACCAGCTTCGCCGCTTCTTCTTCAATCAGCAGCTTCATTGCGTCTTTGATTTTCAACTTGCGCGGTTTTTGCTTCTGGCCGCCCAGGTTCTGGAACATCGACTGCAGCTGGCTGGTCATCTCTTCCATGCCCGGAGGGGACATGATTTCCACGCCCATCGGCGCGGCGGCGAGATCGATCTCGATTTCTTTATCGTCGAGCTGGCCTTCACGCAGTTTTTTGCGGAATGCCTGACGCGCAGCGGACGGTTCCTGAGTCTGTTCAGCCTGGCCCCAGTTATTTTTTGCCGGCGGGATCAGCACATCAAGAATGCGCTCTTCCGCCAGTTCTTCCGCACGATAGCGATTTTTATCGATCGACTGCATGCGGACCATTTTGATCGCCGCATCGGTCAGGTCGCGGATAATCGAATCCACTTCTTTCCCGACATAGCCCACTTCGGTGAATTTTGTGGCTTCTACTTTGATGAACGGCGCGTTGGCCAGCTTCGCCAGACGACGGGCAATTTCCGTTTTACCCACCCCGGTCGGACCGATCATCAGAATGTTTTTCGGCGTGACTTCGTGGCGCAGCTCTTCGTTCAGCTGCATACGGCGCCAGCGGTTACGCAGCGCGATAGCGACAGAACGCTTCGCCGCGTCCTGACCGATAATATGTTTGTCGAGTTCGCTGACAATTTCGCGTGGGGTCATTTCAGACATGGGAGATCCTTACGCTTTAGAGGATAATTCTTCGATGGTGTGGAAATGGTTGGTATAAATGCAGATATCACCTGCAATATTCAACGCCTTCTCTGCGATATCGCGTGCGCTCATCTCGGTATTTTCCAGCAGAGCGCGGGCAGCAGCCTGAGCGTAGGGACCACCGGAGCCAATAGCAATCAGGTCGTTTTCTGGCTGCACCACGTCACCGTTGCCGGTGATGATCAGCGAAGCGTTTTCGTCCGCCACGGCCAGCAGAGCTTCCAGTTTGCGCAGCATACGATCGGTACGCCAGTCTTTCGCCAGTTCCACGGCAGCTTTGACCAGGTGGCCCTGATGCATTTCCAGTTTACGTTCAAACAGTTCAAACAGCGTGAAGGCGTCGGCGGTGCCGCCGGCGAAGCCCGCGATCACTTTGTCGTTGTAGAGACGACGCACTTTTTTCACGTTACCTTTCATGACGGTATTGCCAAGCGTGGCCTGGCCATCACCGGCAATAACCACATGGCCGTTACGGCGAACACTAACTATTGTTGTCACGAGCAGACCCCTTGGTTACAAAAACGAAATAGGGGCCCCGCGCTTCACGCGGGGCAGAATGCAATTATAGATGGGGGGGATTTTTAGGGTTTCAACCCCTGGCGGCGAGACGAATGCAGTTTGCGTGTCCGGCCATCTTCAGGCGAGTGATCATATCGTTGGCGCTCTCTTTGCCTTTCAGCGGCCCAATCACCACGCGATTCCAGCCATTGTTGGTGGTAATGCGTGAGGAGAACCCTTCAAACGCCAGCTGGGCCCGCACGGTTTCCGCCTGTTCTGCGCCTTTAAAGGAGCCGCACTGAATCATCCAGCTACGATCGTCTTTCTTTTCCGCCGCCGCTTTCGGCGCCTCTTCAACGCGAGTGACCGGCGCAGCCGCCTGGGCTTTAGGCTGCGCGGCGGTGTGCGCAGGCGTCTGCAGCAGATCCTGGTACGGTTGCTGCGTCGAGGCGGTTTGTTTCGGCTGCTGTACCGGTTTTGGCTGCGGGGACGGCTGTTCAGCAACGCGCTGCTGCGCGCGCGGCTGTTGTTGCACCGGCGCCTGCTGCTGGGTTTGCGCCCACTGTTGTTGAGCCTGCTGCTGTTGTACCTGCTGTTGCGCCAGACGCTGACGCTGCAGCGTTTGCTGGCGCTGAGCCGGGGTTTGTTCGTTCCACGGCACCTCGGTCAGCTGGGTCGGCTGCTGGCGCATATCCGCCTGCATTTGTGCCAGCAGCTGGCGCTGTTCATTGGTTAACTGCTCGGGTTTCATCACTTCCCCGCCAGCCGTCGGTTCAGTTGGCGCGCGTACGCCTGGCTGGCGACTTTCCAGCTCTTTAATGTAGCGCCAGCGCTCTTCCGGTTTCGGCGGGAGGCCATTGCCTGCCGCCTGACGGTTTTGCAGCGCTTCCGCTTCTTCTTTTTTATGGTGCGTGATGAAGTACAGCCCACCGATAAAGGCCACCAGCACTGCCGCCGCGATCGCAACCATAGTGGGTGAAACCGCCGGAAGGCTGCTCTGTTTATTCCTTGAGCTTCGGGTATTACCCTTTTTGCGCCGCGAAGAAGCCGGTTGGCTGCGGCGTACATAATCTCGTTGTGCCACTATCGTTTCGCTGTTTTATTCGTTCGTCAGTCCGCCATGTTACTTAAGCGGCGGGCCTTTGACCAGAAGAGCAGGCCCGAAAGCCTGATGGTTATGCTCTGATTTTGCGTGTACTGCCGCGAACGATCAGTTCGCAGTCCAGCAATCGTGAACCGCTGTTCACATTATGACCATGTAGCTGATCCAAGAGCAGGAGCATTGCTTCGCGGCCAATATCAAAGCGCGGTTGCGCAACGGTCGTCAATGGCGGATCGCAAAATTCGGACAAAGAGATATTATCGAAACCGACAATCGACAGGTCGTCAGGTATCTTCAGGCCCCGGCGTTTTGCCAGCGACAGCGCCCCCAGCGCCATGATATCGCTATGGCAGAAGACCGCGGTCGGCGGCACCGGCAGCGCCAGAAGCTGTTCCAGCGCGTTGGCCCCAGCTTCATAAGTAAAGTTACCGCGAGCGATATAGTGCGGATCGATGGTGATCCCGCTACGGCGCAGCGCCTGCACGTAGCCCTGGAGGCGATAGTGGCAGAGCGGCATCTCTTCCGGACCAGCGATACAGCCAATACGCTGATGGCCCAGCTCGTGCAGATAATTCACGGCATTAAAGGCGGCAGTGAGGTTATCGATGTGCACCGTGGGCAGCTCCAGCTCCGGCGCAAATTCATTCGCCATCACCATCGGCGGCAGATTACGCTGTTCTTCTACCCCCGCGTCAAACGGCAGGCGGGAGCCCAGCAACAACATACCGTCGATCTGCTTGGTAATGATCAGGTCGATAAAGGTCTTTTCCTGCCGGTTCTGGTGGGCGCAATCGCCGATCAGCACCAGATATCCCTGTTCCGCAGCGGTAATCTCAATGCCGCGGATAATCTCGCTGAAAAAGGGATCGCAAATATCCGGTACGATGACCAGAATTGTACGCGACTCGTTACGTTTCATATTGCGTCCGAGCGACTGCGGCAAATAGCCGACTTCAAGCGCCGCCTGCTCCACCCGGTTACGGGTAGTCTGAGAAACCTTATCGGGATTCATTAACGCTCGGGACACGGTTGCCGTTGAAACGTTAGCCTTCAGGGCGACATCTTTCATTGTGGCGGCAACCACCTGTTTTTTGGGCTTCACCTGTTTTCTCCTCGCTCACTGGCGCAGGCACTTCCTTTGTGTACTGACATCAGCAACATTTTTAGCAGATAGTCGATGTAGAGAGTTACAGAATTTTCATGAAAAACGTGATGGTTGTTAAATTTTTTCGATCCGTTTCGCAAGAGAAGGCTTAACCTTCAATAGGATCGACGTCCAGAACCCATTTTACCTTGCGCGCTTCCGGCAGCGTATTGATCAAGGCGAGCGTACCGCTGACGATATGCTGCAAGCGAACGCGCGAAGGGTGCTGGAGCAGAATTTGCCAGCGCCAGCGGCCCCCGCGCTTGGGCGCCAGCGCCGGAACCGGGCCCAGCACCCACAGTTTGTCATCGGCCAGCGGACTGGCCTGCAGTAAATTACGCAACTGCTGCAGGAACAACGGCGCCTGCTGGTTGTTATGATCTTCGGCACGAATCAGGACATGGCTGGTCCACGGCGGCAACTGCATGGTCTGCCGCTCTGCCAGCGCCTGTTCGGCAAAGGCGTCGTAGCCTTTATACAACAACGTTTGCAGCAGCGGATGTTCCGGGTGGTGGGTCTGCAAAATCACCTCGCCCTGTTTACCCGCGCGCCCTGCGCGGCCAGAGACCTGGGTATAGAGCTGAGCGAAGCGTTCGGCCGAGCGGAAATCGGCGGAAAACAGCGCGCCATCGACATCCAGCAGCGACACCAGGGTAACGTCCGGGAAATGATGACCTTTGGCCAGCATTTGGGTGCCGATCAGGATGCGTGCGCCGCCGCGATGGATATCGGAGAGGTGCTGTTCGAGCGCGCCTTTACGGCTGGTGGTATCCCGGTCGACGCGAGAAACCGGCACGCCGGGAAACAGCGGCGCCAGCGCCTGCTCCAGCTGCTCGGTGCCCAGCCCGACCGGCACCAGATGCGTTGAGCCGCAGGAGGGGCACTGGCGCGGGATCGGACGCTGGCTGTCGCAGTGGTGGCAGCGTAAATGATGCTGTGCCTGATGCAGGGTGTAGTAGCTGTCGCAGCGCGGACACTCTGCTATCCAGCCGCAGTCATGGCACAGCAGCGCCGGGGCGAAACCGCGGCGGTTTAAAAACAGAATCACCTGATTATCGGCCTGCAAATGCTGACGCATGCGGCTAATCAGCGCCGGGGAGAGTCCCGCCTGCAATTGCTGTCCTTTCAGGTCCAGGACATGCTGTTGCGCCGGACGGGCGTTACCTGCGCGCTTTGTCAGCTTCAGCTGGCGATATTTCCCCTGGCGGACATTGTATAACGTCTCCAGCGCCGGGGTTGCCGAGCCAAGAATAATCGGGATTTGCTCGCTATGGGCGCGCCACACCGCCAGATCGCGGGCGTGATAGCGCCAGCCTTCCTGTTGCTTATAGGAGCTGTCGTGTTCTTCATCGATAACGATCACGCCCAGGTTTTTGAATGGCGTGAACAGCGAGGAACGCGTGCCGATGACGATGGCTGCTTCGCCGTTTTTGGCCTTCAGCCACGCGGAAAGCCGTTCGCTGTCGTTGAGACCGGAGTGCAGGACTTCAACCGGCGCGTTAAAACGCTGACGGAAACGGGCGATAGTTTGCGGCGTCAGGCCTATTTCCGGCACCATCACCAGCGCCTGTCGGCCTTGTGCCAGCACATTTTCCAGCACGCTGAGGTAAACTTCCGTTTTCCCGGAGCCGGTAATCCCCGCCAGCAGCCAGGTTGAAAAACGGTCCGATGCGCTGTGAATCGCCCCGACGGCGGTGGCCTGCTCGGTGTTGAGGCGCAGCCGTTCGCCGGGTACAGCAAAGTGGGTTCGCCAGTCGGTGAGGGCGGGCGCTTCGCTTGCCAGCTCGCAAAGCCCTTTCCCACGCAGAGCCTGCAGCGCCGCGTCGTTAAACGCCAGCTCCGCAACCTGGTGACGCCAGATCTTCCCCTGACGCAGCGCGGCCAGAGCCTGCTGCTGCTTCGGCGAGCGTTTGAGGCTGTTGATATCGACGGCCTGGCCCTGCTCGGTAGCGAACCAGTACCATTGCGGCGCCGCGCTGGCCGGTTTCCCCTGGCGAAGCATGATCGGCAGGGCGTGGAACAGCACATCGCCGATGGGATGGTGATAGTAGTCGGCTGCCCACAGCAGCAGTCGCCAGACAGCGGAAGAGAATACCGGCTCGGCATCCAGCGTGTCGATGACCGGCTTGAGCTCATCCAGCGGCAGCTCACTGCGTTCGCTGACGGCGGTTACAATCCCGATACGCTCTTGCTTACCGAACGGCACGCGCACGCGGCAGCCCGCTTTGACCGGCATTCCCTCAGGTAGCAGGTAGTCAAAGGTACGGGGCAGCGGGACGGGCAGGGCAACGTGGGCGACGGGCATGTCATCTTCCTGACTTGAAATCTGGCCGGTTAGTATACACATTGTGATAAGGGCTCGCGGATCAGTTTGCATATGCTGGTCAAATTCTGTATGATTCGCCGCCTTTGGTGCGCTTCGTGCAGCATCAGAATCTATTACCCGGGGATTGCGTTTAGCGGAATTGCGCCGGGAAATTATTAACATCGCGTGGTGTCTGGCGTTAGGGCTGGAAGAGCGACGCGGCCTTAACTGAGGTTCTCCCATGAAAAAAGATATTCACCCGAAATACGAAGAAATTACTGCTTCTTGCTCTTGCGGTAATGTCATGAAAATCCGTTCTACCGTAGGTCACGACCTGAACCTCGACGTGTGCGGTAAATGCCACCCGTTCTACACTGGCAAGCAGCGTGATGTTGCGACCGGTGGCCGCGTTGACCGCTTCAACAAGCGCTTCAGCGTTCCAGGCACCAGCAAGTAAGTTGCCGGAAGAAAAAGCCGCCCACGGGCGGCTTTTTTTGTTTTTGTCGTTATGCCCGGTATGCAGATTCAGGGTGGGCAGAGACGAAAAAAAGGCGGAACATCGCTTCCGCCTTTTTTATTGTCTCAGTATTCCCACGTATCCGGGTCGATACCCATCTCGCGCATAATCTGTTTCGCCGCTTCCGGGATCTCATCGCTGCGCTCTTTACGCAGGTCTTCATCGTTGGGTAACGGTTGACCGGTAAATGCATGCAGAAACGCTTCACACAGCAGTTCGCTATTGGTGGCGTGGCGCAGGTTGTTGACCTGACGACGCGTGCGTTCATCGGTGAGGATCTTCAACACCTTCAGAGGAATGGATACCGTAATTTTTTTTACTTGCTCACTCTTCTTACCGTGCTCAGCGTATGGGCTGATATATTCGCCGCTCCATTCAGCCATGAGATACCTTTAATCCTCTAGTCATAAGTTAAGGGCCAGAACCCTGGGTCCAGGCCATAATTGCGCGTAGTTTACCGTAGCGGGGGCGTTCTGACATCCGATAAGCCCCAGCAGAGATGCGCTAATGCATATAATTTTAACGGCTATTCTCTATTTGCTCAATCTATACGCAAAGAAGTTTAGATGTCCAGATGTATTGACGTCTATTGTGACAATGATTACTCTGGTGCCTGACTTTTCACCGACTCAGCCCAGGAACTGCCCAACATGACGCGTAAACAGGCCACCATCGCAGTGCGTAGCGGTTTAAATGACGACGAACAATACGGTTGCGTTGTCCCGCCGATTCACCTTTCCAGTACCTACAACTTCATCGACTTTAATGAACCTCGTGCCCACGACTACTCCCGCCGCGGTAACCCTACCCGCGATGTAGTGCAGCGCGCGCTGGCGGAGCTGGAAGGGGGAGCGGGCGCCGTTCTGACCAATACCGGCATGTCGGCGATTCTGCTGGTGACGACCGTATTCCTGAAGCCTGGCGATCTGCTGGTGGCGCCTCACGACTGCTACGGCGGCAGCTATCGCCTGTTTGATAGCCTCGCGAAGCGCGGCTGCTACCGGGTACTGTTTGTCGATCAGAACGATGAGCAGGCGCTGAGCGCGGCCCTGGCGGAAAAACCGAAGCTGGTGTTAGTCGAAAGTCCAAGTAATCCATTGCTGCGCGTGGTGGATATTGCGAAAATCTGCACGCTGGCTCGTGAAGCGGGAGCGGTGAGCGTGGTGGATAACACCTTCCTGAGCCCGGCGTTGCAAAATCCGCTGGCGTTGGGAGCCGATCTGGTGCTGCATTCGTGCACAAAATACCTGAACGGACATTCTGACGTGGTGGCCGGTGTGGTGATTGCGAAAGATCCGGCTCTTGTCACCGAACTGGCATGGTGGGCGAATAATATCGGCGTGACCGGCAGCGCATTTGATAGCTACCTGCTGCTGCGTGGTTTACGTACGCTCTCTCCGCGTATGGAGGTCGCACAGCGCAATGCGCTGGCGATTGTCGACTATCTGAAAACCCAGCCGCTGGTGAAAAAACTGTATCATCCGTCTCTGCCGGAAAATCAGGGGCATGAGATTGCTGCCCGTCAGCAAAAAGGTTTTGGCGCGATGTTAAGCTTTGAGCTGAAGGGCGATGAGCAGACGTTGCGTCGTTTTCTGAGCGGATTATCGCTGTTTACGCTGGCCGAATCGCTGGGGGGCGTAGAAAGTCTGATTTCGCACGCTGCGACGATGACCCATGCAGGTATGGCGCCTGAGGCGCGCGCGGCAGCGGGGATTTCAGAAACGCTTCTGCGTATTTCGACCGGTATTGAAGATGGTGAAGATTTAATTGCCGACCTGGAAAATGGCTTCCGGGCGGCAAACGAGGAATAAACATGAGTGTGAATGCGCAGGCAGGGACGAAGGGTCGTCAGCTGCACAAATTTGGTGGGAGTAGTTTAGCGGATGCGAAATGTTACCTGCGCGTCGCGGGGATCATGACGGAATACTCGCAGGCCGGCGACATGATGGTTGTCTCCGCCGCGGGCAGCACCACCAACCAGCTGATTAGCTGGCTGAAGCTCAGCCAGACCGATCGCCTTTCTGCGCATCAGGTACAGCAGTCGCTGCGCCGTTATCATCAGGAGCTAATCGCCAGCCTGCTGTCGGCAGAAGCGGCGGATACGCTGATCGCGTCGTTTATTCACGATCTTGAGCGTCTCGCCGGCTTGCTGGATAGCGGCGTGACCGATGCGGTATACGCTGAAGTGGTCGGCCACGGCGAAGTGTGGTCCGCACGTCTGATGGCCGCGGTGCTTAACCAGCTGGGACTGGAAGCGGCATGGCTTGACGCGCGCAGCTTCCTGCGCGCCGAGCGCGCTGCGCAGCCACAGGTGGATGAAGGTCTGTCTTATCCGCTGCTGCAACAGCTGATGGCGCAACATCCCAACAAACGTCTGGTGGTGACCGGCTTCATCTCGCGCAACAACGCCGGGGAAACCGTCCTGCTGGGGCGTAATGGTTCTGACTATTCCGCTACCCAGATTGGCGCCCTGGCCGGGGCGTCTCGCGTCACTATCTGGAGCGACGTGGCCGGGGTTTACAGCGCGGATCCGCGTAAGGTGAAGGATGCGTGCCTGCTGCCGCTGCTGCGCCTGGATGAAGCCAGCGAGCTGGCGCGTCTGGCGGCCCCGGTTCTGCACGCCCGTACCCTTCAGCCGGTCTCCGGTAGCGATATCGATCTGCAGCTCCGCTGTAGCTATACGCCTGAGCAAGGCTCCACGCGCATTGAGCGCGTGCTGGCGTCCGGTACCGGCGCACGTATTGTGACCAGCCATGATGATGTCTGCCTGATTGAGTTCCAGGTGCCCGCCGGGCAGGATTTCAAGCTGGCGCACAAGGAACTGGATCTTATCTTTAAACGCGCCCAGCTGCGCCCGCTGGCGGTGGGTGTGCATGCTGACCGTAAGCTGCTGCAGTTCTGCTACACCTCGGAAGTGGCCGACAGTGCGCTGCGCCTGCTCGATGAAGCCGGTCTGCCGGGCGAGCTGCGCCTGCGCCAGAAGCTGGCGCTGGTGGCGATGGTCGGGGCGGGCGTCAGCCGTAACCCGCTGCACTGCCACCGTTTCTGGCAGCAGCTGAAAGGGCAGCCGGTGGAATTTACCTGGCAGTCCGAAGAGGGAATTAGTCTGGTGGCGGTGCTGCGCGCAGGGCCGACGGAAAGCCTGATTCAGGGCCTGCATCAGTCCCTGTTCCGGGCAGAAAAGCGTATTGGCCTGGTCCTGTTTGGTAAAGGCAATATCGGTTCGCGCTGGCTGGAGCTGTTTGCCCGCGAACAGAGCACGCTCTCAGCCCGCACCGGCTTTGAGTTTGTCCTCGCCGGGGTGGTGGACAGCCGCCGCAGCCTGCTTAACTACGAGGGGCTGGATGCCAGCCGCGCGTTGGCCTTTTTCAACGATGAAGCCGTTGAGCAGGATGAAGAGTCGCTATTCCTGTGGATGCGTGCTCATCCCTATGATGATTTGGTGGTGCTGGACGTGACCGCCAGCGAGCAGCTGGCCGATCAGTACCTCGATTTTGCCAGCCATGGTTTCCACGTCATCAGCGCCAATAAGCTGGCCGGCGCCAGCAGCAGCGACAAATACCGTCAGATTCACGACGCGTTCGAGAAAACGGGTCGTCACTGGCTGTACAACGCCACCGTTGGCGCGGGTCTGCCGGTGAACCATACCGTGCGCGACCTGATTGACAGCGGCGATACCATTCTGGCGCTGAGCGGTATCTTCTCCGGCACCCTCTCCTGGCTGTTCCTGCAGTTTGACGGCACCGTGCCGTTTACCGATCTGGTCGATCAGGCCTGGCAACAGGGGCTGACGGAGCCGGATCCGCGCGTTGATCTGGCGGGAAAAGATGTGATGCGTAAGCTGGTTATCCTTGCGCGCGAAGCCGGTTATGACATCGAGCCCGATCAGGTGCGCGTGGAATCGCTGGTGCCTGCGCACTGTGAAGAGGGCTCTGTGGATCACTTCTTTGAGAATGGCGAAGAGCTGAACGAACAGATGCTGCAGCGCCTGGAAGCCGCCCGCGAGCTGGGGCTGGTTCTGCGCTATGTGGCGCGTTTTGATGCCAACGGAAAAGCGCGGGTTGGCGTTGAAGCCGTCCGCGAGGAGCATCCGCTGGCGGCCCTGCTGCCGTGCGATAACGTTTTTGCCATCGAGAGCCGCTGGTACCGCGATAACCCGCTGGTCATCCGTGGACCGGGTGCCGGTCGCGATGTGACCGCTGGCGCCATTCAGTCGGATATTAACCGTCTGGCGCAACTGCTGTAACCCTGCCTCTGCCCGAGACCAGACCGGCGTCTGGTCTCGAAGTTTCACTGCGCCGCAAAAACTTCTTTGGCGGCGAACAGGCCATTTAAGGCCGCCGGGAATCCGGCATACACCGCCATCTGCATGATAACTTCGATAATCTCCTCCTGCGACAGGCCGACGTGCAACCCGGCGGCAATATGCACTTTTAGCTGCGGCGCGGCATTGCCCAGCGCGGTTAAAGCGGCAATGGTGGCGATTTCACGGCTGCGTAAATCGAGCCCCGGTCGGGCGTAAATATCGCCAAACGGGAATTCAATCAGGTAGCGGGCAAAGTCCGGGGCGATGGCCTGCAGGCTTTTAACGACGGCATCGCCGCCTTTGCCGTCAACGCGCTGCAACATGTCGAGGCCGGTGGTATAACGCTCTGATGTCATGATCTTTCCTCATAATGATAGTGTATTGGCAGGAAGGTTAGAGGCGTTAACCGGACTTGAGTAATACCCTTTTCGTGATACCTTTCAGGTATGACAAATTTACGCTTACAGACTCTTGATATCCGCCTGCTGCGCTATTTTGCCGTGGTGGCGGAAGAGAATAATATCAGCCGGGCGGCGCAGCGGTTGTTCATCTCGCAGCCGCCGCTGAGTCGCCATATCCGCCATCTGGAAACGCTGCTGGGCGTGACACTTTTTGTCCGCCATACCAAAGGGCTGATTCTTACCGCAGAGGGTGAGCGGGTGCTGGAGCTTATTCGTCCGCTCCTGGCGCTGCAGGAGGCGACGCTGAGCGCGCTAGGTCAGCTGTCCGATGACCGCCAGCAGCCTTTACGTCTGGGGCTGACGACCGCTTTTGAGCAGGGTATCTTTGCATCTCTGGAATCGGCGTTGAGCCGCAAGGTCAGTGCGCTCTCCCTCCTTCGCCGCGCTTCGCCCGCCCTGGCTCAGCAGGTGCGCAAAGGCAAGCTGAACGCCGCGCTGGTTGCGCTGCCGCTGAATGCCGATGGATTAACGCTTTCTCCTTTGCCCTATCATGAATCGCTGATTGCGGCGCTACCCGCGTCATGGCCGGAATCTACAATTCCCCGGCTGGCTTTAGAAACCCTGAATCACCGGCCGCTGTTTTGGTTCCGGCGCGAACGTAATCCGGCCTTTTTTGACGCAACCCGGCGTATTTTTGAGCGTATTGGCTACGTGCCGGCGTATGTGGAGGAGCCCGCTGAGCATGACGTTCTGCTGGCGCGCATCGCACGCGGAGAAGGGATGATTTTGCTGCCAGCGTCATTTGCCGCGATACAGCGTCAGGGGGTGGTATTTCATTCGCTGGAGGGGACTCGCTTGCGTTTGTCGCTGGGATTAGTGACGCGGCCGGAAGATGACGCTCTGCGCGCGTGGTTGCTGCCGTTTATTGAGGAATCATTATTTTAGCGTGGAGTGAGATGAAATCATCTCATCTTCACTGAATATTCCTCACTCTTTACGCTGATTTTTCTATTGACGCCCGGGCACTTTTCCGTCATTTTTACATCTGGACGTCTAAACGTATAGAAGTTCGCAACACAACAAACAATAAAATGCGATTGATGAGGTAAGGTATGAGCTTTTTTCACGCCAATCAGCGGGAAGCCCTGAATCAGAGCCTGGCAGAAGTGCAGGGCCAGATTAATGTGTCCTTTGAATTCTTTCCGCCGCGCACCAGTGAAATGGAGCAAACCTTGTGGAAGTCCATCGATCGCTTAAGCAGCCTGAAGCCAAAGTTTGTCTCGGTGACCTATGGCGCCAACTCCGGCGAGCGCGACCGTACTCATAGCATCATAAAGGGGATTAAGGAGCGTACTGGTCTGGAAGCGGCGCCGCATCTGACCTGTATTGACGCCAGCCGCGATGAACTGCGCGCGATCGCCGAAGACTACTGGAACAACGGTATTCGCCACATCGTTGCCCTGCGCGGCGACCTGCCGCCGGGCAGCGGTAAGCCTGATATGTATGCGGCGGACCTGGTGACGCTGTTGAAGGAGGTCGGAGATTTTGATATTTCCGTTGCGGCCTATCCTGAAGTTCACCCGGAAGCCAAAAGCGCGCAGGCCGATCTGCTGAACCTGAAGCGGAAAGTCGAAGCCGGCGCGAACCGCGCGATTACCCAGTTTTTCTTTGACGTCGAAAGCTATTTGCGTTTTCGCGATCGCTGCGTGTCTGCCGGGATCGATGTTGAAATTATCCCGGGCATCCTGCCGGTTTCTAACTTCAAACAGGCGAAAAAGTTTGCTGACATGACCAACGTGCGTATCCCAACGTGGATGTCAAAAATGTTTGAGGGTCTGGATAACGATGCGGAAACTCGCCAGCTGGTCGGTGCCAATATTGCGATGGACATGGTGAAAATTTTAAGCCGCGAAGGGGTGAAGGATTTCCACTTCTACACGCTGAACCGCGCCGAGATGAGCTACGCCATCTGCCATACCCTGGGCGTGCGCCCGGCGGTATAAAAAATGGCCCTCATCGAGGGCCATTATGCTTTATTCCCATTCATGCAGAAAACGCTGGCCGTACTGGTCAGCGACCCGTAATGCCGCGTAGACCTGGTCTGGCGTCGCGCCGCCGGGCATATTATGGATAGTTTCCCCTTCCGCGCAGGCCGCTTCGGCGACAATGCGCATTTTTTCGGCAATATCCCCTTTAATATCCAGCTGCGCCAGGGTGATCGGCAGGCCCACGCTGTGACATAACGCGGCGACGGTTTCTATCTCTTCCACCGGGGCATTTTCCAGCACCAGTTGCGTCAGCGTCCCGAAAGCGACTTTTTCACCGTGATAGTAGTGATGCGCGTCGGCAATGGCGGTGAGGCCGTTATGGATCGCATGCGCTGCCGCCAGACCGCCGCTTTCAAAGCCGACGCCGCTCAGATAGGTGTTGGCTTCGATAACCTTCTCCAGCGCCGGTGTGACGACGTGTTGCTCCGCCGCCAGCATCGCTTTTTCACCTTCTTCAAGCAGCGTGTTGTAGCACAGTTCAGCCAGCGCCAGCGCCGCCTGAGTGCATTTGCCTCCGGCCATGGTCGTAGCGCCGCTGCGTGAACAGGCGCGGGCTTCAAACCAGGTGGCGAGCGCATCGCCGATACCCGCCGCCAGCAGACGTGGCGGCGCGCCGGCGACAATTTGCGTATCGACAATCACCATGTTCGGGTTGCGCGGCAGCATCAGATAGCTGTCAAACTCGCCTTCGTCGGTATAGATAACGGAGAGGGCGCTGCAGGGGGCATCCGTTGAGGCAATTGTCGGGGCAATCACTACCGGAAGATTCATAAAGTGGGCTAATGCTTTCGCGGTATCCAGCGTTTTTCCGCCGCCGATTCCCAGCACGGCATTGCAGCGGGCAGCGCCGGCGATTTCACGCAAGCGATTGATTTCATTATGTGAGCATTCACCGCCAAACGGCACGATTTCAGCAGCCAGACCCGCATCGGTCAGGCTTTTACGCAGCTTTTCTTCGGCAAAACCCAGCACAAACTTGTCGCCAACAATGAGCCAGCGTTCGGCCAGCGGTTTGAGATAGTGGCCAAGGCGGGTGATAGCATTTGCGCCCTGAATATATTTGCCTGGGGATTGAATAATGCGATCCATTTCTATTCCTCCTGGTTGATCGTGGCGCCGCCCTCTGGCGACGCGATAATCGGGTTACAGGTTCAGATTGCCAAAAGCGTTATTCCAGTCTTGCTCAAACTTCTCTATGGCTGACTCTACCGCAGGGGTGCCGAGCATGTGTTGCGCGACGTCTAAGGGGAGGGTGATCGCTTCGCAGCCGGTCAGCAGGCAATCCAGCGCCTGACGCGGGGTTTTAAAGCTGGCGGCCAGCACTTTGCTTCCTGGCGCATGCTGCTCCAGCAGGGATTGCAGCTCCTGCACCATGCGAATCCCGTCTCCCCCCTGGGCATCGACGCGGTTGACGTAAGGGGCAACATATTTTGCGCCCGCCAGCGCTGCCAGCAGCCCCTGCGCGGCGCTATAGACCGCGGTACCCAGCGTCGGGATGCCTTCTTTTTTCAGTAACTTGATAGCGGCGAGGCCTTCAGCGGTGACCGGGATTTTAACCACGATACCCGGAACGGCGTTACTCAGTCGTTTGGCTTCCGCCACCATGCCCTCAGCATCGCGGCTCATGGTCTGAGCAAACAGCGTTCCATCGGGTCCAATGGCCTTTTGCAGGCGCGGGAGAACATCCCAGACAGGCGTTTTGCCTGCGGCGATAATGCTCGGGTTGGTGGTCACGCCGGCCAGCGGATAGATGCGCGCCAGACGTTCAACTTCTGCGACGTTCGCGGTGTCCAGATAGAGTTCCATAGCCTTTCCTCAATGCTCAATTCAGTGATGTTGAGGTAAGAATACGGCTTCTCGTCGGCGGGTCGCCAGATGACAAATTTGCCAAAAACTGGATAAATGTACGCATTGCGGGTAAGGATGATTTAGATCACATTTTCCAGCTATATCTGGCAAAGCCGGGCAGGATTATCGTAAAAAACTTACAAAAATCTAGTTTCCGCTTAGCGCGGCTTCTCCGTCAGCTGGCTGTGATACTGGCGGCGATACTCGGAGGGAGAACGCTCGGTATTCTTGCGAAACAGACGGCAGAAATAGTTGCTGTCGACAAAACCACAGGCGTGAGCGACATCTTTAATTTTCATGTCGTGGCCTTTTAACAGCATGCGGGCCTGCTCAAGCCGGATGTGATTCAGATACTCGTTGAACCCCATAGGCCCGCATTTCTGGAACAGATGGGAGAGATAGTTTGGCGAGAGATAAAATTCCTGCGCCACCGATTCGCGGGTTAACGGTTCGGCAAAACGAGCGTCGATATATTTGCGGATCGCCTCAAACAGCGCCTGGCTTCGGGAGGCGGTGTGCACCTGGCTGCCAAGCAGATCGGCGCAGTGGCTCAGCAGGCTGATAACGATGTATCGCGCGGTGTGTTGTTCCTGCGGTTGCATCTGCATCTCGCTGAGCGCCTGGAGCAGGAAGGAGCCCGTCCGGGGGCCGCGGCGCGGTACCTGAAGCTTATCCTCAACATTCAACGTACTGCCGTTCCAGCGCGTCAGGGTGAGCTCTAACTGCTGCTTGCCAAACACAATACTCAGGACGGTACAGGGCGACTGCCAACGGGGTGAATGCCATCCGCCGGCGGGAATAAACAGCACGTCATGCCGGGACAGTACGGGCGGATCGGCTTTGATGCCGGCATCGTGAAGCTGCCCTTCAAGCATGACTTCGAGGCGTGGGAAATCAACCTTCTGCACGTGACCGGAAGCCGGGCGATGGTCACTGGCAAATCGGATCTGCCGGATCGTTGCCGGGATTTTGATTAACGCGTCGATGTGTTGGTTGAGATCGGTATCCATTCTTGCTCCGTAGAAGGCGCCATATTTTTATCATACCGGACAGCGTGGAAAGGGTAAAAGTCAGAGGGCAGTGAGGGGGACGGTGTTGCAAATTGTGTATGATATGTTATATCGTAACATATAATTGCAAATGATAACTCAGGAGAGAGTGATGACCAAAAAGATTTCTGCCCTTGCGCTGGGTGTTGGCATGCTGTTAGCCAGCGCTCAGACCTTTGCCCACGGCCACCATAGCCATGGCCCCGCGTTAACGGAAGCGGAGGTTAAGGCCAGTGAGGGTATTTTTGCCGATGCAGACGTTAAAGATCGGGCGCTAAGCGACTGGGACGGGATCTGGCAGTCGGTAAATCCGTATCTGCTGAATGGCGATTTGGATCCGGTACTGGAACAAAAAGCCAAAAAGGCGGGCGGCAAGAGCGTGGCAGAATATCGGGAATATTATAAGAAGGGGTATGCCACCGACGTAGACCAGATTGGGATCGAAGATAACGTGATGGAGTTCCACGTTGGCAAGGCCGTTAATGCCTGTAAATACACCTATTCCGGCTATAAGATCCTGACCTATGCTTCCGGCAAGAAGGGGGTGCGTTACCTGTTCGAATGCCAGCAGGCGGAGTCAAAAGCGCCGAAATTTGTTCAGTTCAGCGATCATACGATTGGACCGCGCAAATCACAGCATTTCCACATCTTTATGGGTAATGACTCGCAGGAGGCGCTGCTGAAAGAGATGGATAACTGGCCGACCTATTATCCTTATGCGCTGCATAAAGAGCAGATTGTCGACGAAATGCTGCACCATTAATAAAAATCCCCGGTCGCGTGACGCGGACCGGGGAAAGTGTAACCGGATAAAACGATAACCGGTTTTTCCCGGCAAATATCGTCTTGCCGGGAACGGCTGATAAATTAGCCCGTGTTGCGCATCCCGGCGGCAACGCCCGCAATCGTGACCATCAGCGCTTGTTCAACGCGCGGATCCGGCTCTTTACCTTCGGCTTCCGCCAGACGCGAACGGTGCAGCAGTTCTGCCTGCAGGACGTTCAGCGGGTCGGTATAGATGTTACGCAGCTGGATAGACTCGGCTATCCACGGCAGATCGGCCATCAGATGCGAGTCGTTAGCAATCGCCAGCACGACGTTGATGTCGGCAGCCAGCAGCTTGCGCAGCTCCGTGCCCAGCGTCCACAGCTCCGGTTTCACCAGGCGCTGATCGTAGTACTCCGCCAGCCACAGGTCGGCTTTCGAGTAGACCATTTCCAGCATGCCGAGGCGGGTGGAGAAGAACGGCCAGTCGCGGCACATGGCTTCCAGTTCACTCTGCTTACCGCCCTCGACCACTTTCTGCAGCGCCGCGCCAGCGCCCAACCAGGCGGGCAGCATCAGGCGGTTTTGCGTCCAGGCGAAGATCCACGGAATCGCGCGCAGCGATTCGACGCCGCCGGTTGGACGACGTTTTGCCGGGCGTGAACCTAACGGCAGTTTACCCAACTCCTGCTCCGGGGTTGCGGAGCGGAAGTAAGGTACGAAATCTTTATTTTCACGCACATAGCCACGGTACATTTTGCACGAGACATCGGACAGCTCGGCCATGATATCGCGCCACTCTGCTTTTGGCTCCGGCGGCGGCAGCAGGTTGGCTTCCAGAATTGCGCTGGTATAGAGCGACAGGCTGCTGATAGTGACTTCCGGCAAACCGTACTTAAAGCGAATCATCTCGCCTTGTTCGGTTACGCGCAGGCCACCTTTCAGGCTTCCCGGAGGCTGCGAAAGCAGCGCCGCGTGCGCCGGGGCGCCGCCACGACCGATAGAACCCCCGCGGCCGTGGAACAGCGTGAGTTCAATACCGGCTTTTTCGCAGGTTTTGATCAACGCATCCTGCGCCTGGTATTGCGCCCAGGAAGCGGCCATTACGCCGGCATCTTTTGCTGAGTCAGAATAGCCAATCATGACCATCTGTTTGCCCTGGATAAAGCCGCGATACCAGTCGATATTCAGCAGCTGGGTCATGACGTCGTTGGCGTTGTTCAGGTCATCCAGGGTTTCGAACAGCGGCGCCACCGGCAGGGCGAAGCCGATACCGGCCTCTTTCAGCAGCAGATGCACCGCCAGCACGTCGGATGGCGTCTTCGCCATGGAGATCACGTAGGCGGCGATAGATCCGCGCGGCGCTTCGGCGATCACTTTGCAGGTATCGAGCACTTCGCGGGTTTCATTGCTCGGCTCCCAGTGACGCGGCAGCAGCGGACGTTTGGAGTTCAGCTCGCGGATCAGGAATGCCTGTTTGTCGGCTTCTGACCAGCTTTCGTAATCGCCGATACCAAGATAACGGGTCATCTCACCCAGCGCTTCGGTATGGCGGGTGCTTTCCTGGCGGATATCGATACGCACCAGCGGTACGCCAAACGATTTCACGCGGCGCAGGGTATCGAGCAGTTCGCCGTTGGCAATAATGCCCATGCCGCAGGCCTGCAGCGATTTATAGCAGGCGTAAAGCGGCTCCCACAGCTGTTCGTTCTGGGTAAGCAGGCCGGCAGGTTTCGGTAGCTTCTGCCCTTTCAGGCGAGCTTCGAGCCAGGCCTGCGTTTCCATCAGCTGGGTACGCATCTTTTTCATCAGATAGCGATACGGTTCCTGCTCGCCTTCCTTGCCAGCCAGCTCACGCACCTCGTCGGTACACTCGACCATCGACAGTTCGGAAATCAGCAGTTGAATATCTTTCAGGAACAGGTCGGTTGCTTTCCAGCGGCTCAGCAGCAGGACGTGGCGGGTAATATCGGCGGTGACATTCGGGTTGCCGTCGCGGTCGCCGCCCATCCAGGAGGTGAAGCGTACCGGGACGAAGTCCACCGGCAGCTGATAACCGAGGTTCTCTTCCAGCTGTTCGTTCAGCTCGCGCAGGTAGTTTGGTACACCTTCCCACAGGCTGTTTTCAACAACGGCAAAACCCCATTTTGCTTCGTCTACCGGCGTCGGGCGGTATTTACGGATCTCATCCGTATGCCATGACTGGGCAATCAGCTGGCGCAGACGGCGCATCAGCTGGTGGTGCTCGTAGTCAGCGATATCTTTGTTATCAAGCTGCTTCAGGCAGTTGTTCACTTCCACCATTTTGTGGATAAGCGTACGACGGGTGATCTCGGTGGGGTGAGCGGTGAGTACCAGCTCCAGAGAGAGGGATTCCACCGCTTTTTTAATGGTGTCTTCGTTGAGATGAGGCTGTTCTTTAAGCTTTCTCAGGGTGCGGGCAATCACTTCCGGATTGCTGGCCGCTTCGCCGTTTGGCGAAATACTGTGGTATTGCTCAGCGGTGTTGGCCAGGTTCAGAAACTGACTGAAGGCGCGCGCGACCGGCAGCAGCTCGTCATTGGACAAGTTTTGCAGCGTGGTGAGCAATTCCTGGCGATTGGCTTCATTGCCAGCGCGAGAAGACTTTGACAATTTACGGATAGTTTCGACACGATCAAGAATGTTCTCTCCCAGAGCATCCTTGATGGTATCGCCTAGCACCTTACCGAGCATACTGACATTACTACGCAAAGCGGAATATTGTTCGTTCATGTTACCCCAGACACCCCATCTCATTTTATTTTGTTATACCCGGCACTCTGCAACGTTGAGCGGCGGATAAGCAGCCGTCTTTTATAAAGCCACGTAAAAACCCCCACGTCAATTGTTGCGAAATCGCTTCAGCAAACGAATAAATGGCGGCAATTTGCGAAATTTAACTCAGACGTCTTCTGATAAGTGTTGCTTATGGAAATGTGGGAAGAATCACCGTCCCGCCTCAGGAAAAGAGGCGGGATCCGCAGGCTTTCAGTGCCAGCAGAAATGGTAGACAACCTGTGTAATCAGCTCCCGGGTCGGCTTGATAAAGCGGGTTTCCAGATATTCATCCGGCTGGTGGGCCTGATTAATGGAGCCAGGACCTAAAACCAGCGTCGGGCAGATTGTCTGGATAAACGGGGCTTCGGTGCAGTAGTTCACGACTTCAGTTTGTGCGCCGAGTAGCTTTTCCACGACCTGAACCAGCCGGTGGTCCGGCGGGCATTCATAACCCGGAATCGGCGGATGCAGCTCGGAGACGGTCAGGCGGCCCGGCCAGCGCTCGCTAACCGGCGCCAGCGCTTCATCCAGCAGTCCGTTGAGGTCGTTGAGCGTCATACCCGGAAGCGGGCGAATGTCCATATGCAGCTCGCAGCAGGCGCAGATGCGGTTTGACGCGTCGCCGCCATGGATAGCCCCGAGGTTGAGCGTCGGATACGGTACGGTGAAGGCAGCGTAGTGATAACGCTCTTTGAGCGAGTCGCGCAGCTGCATGATACGACCAATGGCATCGTGCATCAGCTCAATGGCGTTGACGCCGCGCGCCGGATCGCTGGAGTGGCCGGACTGCCCCTGGATACGAATGGCGTTGGACATATGGCCTTTGTGCGCGCGTACCGGCTGCAGAGAGGTCGGTTCGCCGATGATGGCGCAATCCGGGCGTAGCAGGGTCGTTTCGGCAAAGTAACGGGCGCCGGCCATGCTGGTCTCTTCATCGGCGGTCGCCAGGATGTAGAGCGGTTTTTTCAGCTTACTGACATCAACATCGCGCAGGGCATCCAGAATAAAGGCAAAAAAGCCTTTCATGTCGGCGGTGCCGAGGCCGTACAGCTTGTTTTCGTGCTCGGTGAGGGTAAAAGGATCGCGGGTCCAGCGGCCGTCATCAAAGGGAACGGTATCGGTATGTCCGGCAAGGAGCAGGCCGCCAGCGCCGTGGCCGGTACTGGCCAGCATATTAAATTTGTTGCGCGTATCCGGCACCGGCTGTACTTCGACATTGAAGCCAATTTCGCGGAACCAGCCGGCGAGTAAATTGATTAAAGTCTCATTACTTTGATCCAGCGCCTCTTCGGTCGCGCTGATGGAAGGTGTGGCGATCAATGCGCGGTAAATCTCGATAAAGGGCGGTAAATTGTTTTTCATTGTTGACACACCTCGGGTCGTGATAGTATCAATATTCATGCAGTATTTGTGAATAAAAATACATTATCGTTGAGCGTAAGAAAACCCATAAAATGTAGGGAAAGTGCTTACGGCTTAACAGGGTGAGGAAGAGAGATGCTTCCTGGGCAAATATGACGTAAGAAGGTGAAGAGCCCCGATGTTGAAGACGCTGATTGTGGGTGCCAGCGGTTATGCCGGCGCAGAGCTAGTGACCTATGTAAATCGCCATCCTCATATGACCATAACCGCTTTGACGGTCTCCGCGCAAAGCAATGATGCAGGGAAATTAATTTCCGATTTGCATCCGCAGCTGAAAGGCATTGTGGATTTACCGCTGCAGCCGATGTCAGATATCAGCGAATTTAGCGCCGGGGTGGATGTCGTCTTCCTCGCGACCGCCCATGAAGTGAGCCACGACCTGGCGCCGCAGTTTCTGGCCGCAGGCTGCGTGGTGTTCGACTTATCCGGCGCCTTCCGCGTCAACGACGGTGCGTTCTACGAAAAATATTACGGCTTTACGCATCAGCATCCGGCCCTGCTCGAGCAGGCGGTGTATGGCCTGGCGGAGTGGAGCGTCGACAAACTGAAAGAGGCGAATCTGGTTGCCGTACCGGGCTGCTATCCGACGGCGGCTCAGCTGTCGCTGAAGCCGTTGATCGATGCGGACCTGCTGGATCTTACCCAGTGGCCGGTGATCAACGCGACCAGCGGCGTCAGCGGTGCGGGTCGTAAGGCGGCCATCGGCAATAGCTTCTGTGAAGTCAGCCTGCAGCCGTATGGCGTGTTCAACCATCGCCACCACCCGGAAATCTCGACCCATCTTGGCGCAGAGGTGATTTTTACGCCTCATCTTGGCAACTTTAAACGTGGGATTCTGGAAACCATTACCTGCCGCCTGAAGCCTGGCGTCAGCAAAGAGCAGGTTGCCGGAGTGTTCCAGCAGGCGTATGCCGATAAGCCATTGGTCCGTTTATACGATAAAAGCGTGCCCGCATTGAAAAACGTCGTAGGTCTGCCATTCTGTGATATCGGTTTTGCGGTTCAGGACCAGCATATTATCGTGGTGGCGGCGGAAGATAACCTGCTGAAAGGCGCGGCGGCACAGGCAGTACAGTGCGCGAATATTCGTTTCGGCTTTGCTGAAACGCAGTCTCTTATTTAAGGTGTGATGATGAACCCATTAATTATCAAACTCGGCGGCGTTTTACTCGACAGCGAAGAAGCGCTGGAGCGTCTGTTTACCGCGCTGGTCAATTACCGTGAAACGCATCATCGCCCGCTGGTTATTGTGCACGGCGGCGGCTGTGTAGTGGATGAACTGATGAAGCAGCTCAACCTGCCGGTGAGCAAGAAAAACGGTCTGCGGGTGACGCCAGCGGATCAAATCGACATTATTACCGGCGCGCTGGCGGGAACCGCGAATAAGACGCTGCTGGCATGGGCGAAAAAACACCATCTTGCGTCCGTCGGCCTGTTCCTTGGCGATGGCGACAGCGTAAAGGTCACTCAGCTTGATGAAGAGCTGGGCCACGTTGGTCTGGCGCAGCCGGGATCGCCGGCGCTGATTAACACGCTGCTGGCGGGCGGCTACCTGCCGGTGGTCAGTTCAATCGGCGTGACCGATGCAGGACAGCTGATGAACGTCAATGCTGACCAGGCGGCCACTGCGCTGGCGGCGACGCTCGGCGCGGATCTGATTCTGCTTTCTGATGTCAGCGGTATTCTCGATGGCAAAGGCCAGCGTATCGCGGAAATGACCGCGGCGAAGGCGGAGCAGCTGATCGAACAAGGCATTATCACTGACGGCATGATCGTCAAGGTGAATGCCGCGCTGGATGCGGCGCGGGCGCTGGGCCGCCCGGTGGATATCGCCTCCTGGCGCCATGCGGAACAGCTGCCGGCATTGTTTAATGGCACGCCGATCGGCACGCGTATTCTGGCTTAATATTTCATGCCCGGCGGCGTATTGTTTGCCGGGTCTACAAGACTGTAGGTCGGGTTAGCGAAGCATCGCCCGGCAGAACTAAACGAATTTAAGGAAAGGGTTATGGCACTTTGGGGCGGACGTTTTACTCAGGCAGCAGATCAGCGGTTCAAGCAGTTCAACGACTCTTTGCGCTTCGACTATCGTCTGGCGGAGCAGGATATCGTTGGCTCTGTCGCCTGGTCTAAAGCGCTGGTGACGGTGGGCGTTCTGAGTGCCGCCGAGCAGCAGCAGCTGGAAGAGGCATTAAGCGTGCTGCTGGAAGAGGTGCGGGCGAATCCGCAGCAAATTCTTGCTAGCGATGCCGAAGATATTCACAGCTGGGTGGAAGGGAAACTGATCGACAAAGTGGGCCAGCTGGGTAAGAAATTGCATACCGGGCGTAGCCGTAACGACCAGGTGGCAACCGATCTGAAGCTGTGGTGTAAAGATACCGTCGCGGAGCTGCTCTTAGCAAATCGCCAGCTGCAAAGCGCGCTGGTGGATACGGCGCAGAACAACCAGGATGCCGTGATGCCGGGTTATACCCATCTGCAGCGCGCGCAGCCGGTGACGTTCGCCCACTGGTGTCTGGCCTACGTTGAGATGCTGGCGCGCGATGAAAGCCGTCTGCAGGATACCCTCAAGCGCCTGGACGTCAGCCCTCTGGGCTGCGGTGCGCTGGCGGGTACCGCTTATGATATCGATCGTGAGCAGTTGGCCGACTGGCTGGGTTTTGCCTCGGCGACCCGCAACAGCCTGGACAGCGTTTCTGATCGCGACCACGTACTGGAGCTGCTCTCCGATGCCTCGATTGGCATGGTTCACCTGTCGCGTTTCGCCGAAGACCTGATTTTCTTTAATACCGGTGAAGCCGGTTTTATTGAATTGTCCGATCGCGTCACCTCCGGTTCTTCGCTGATGCCGCAGAAAAAGAACCCGGATGCGCTCGAACTTATCCGCGGAAAATGCGGCCGCGTTCAGGGGGCTCTGACCGGGATGATGATGACTCTGAAAGGCCTGCCGCTGGCCTACAATAAAGATATGCAGGAAGACAAAGAAGGGCTGTTCGACGCGCTCGATACCTGGCTTGATTGCCTGCATATGGCGACGCTGGTGCTGGATGGCATTCAGGTTAAGCGTCCGCGTTGTGAAGAGGCGGCGCAGCAGGGTTACGCGAATGCGACTGAACTGGCGGATTATCTGGTTGCGAAAGGCGTCCCGTTCCGTGAAGCGCACCATATCGTCGGGGAAGCGGTTGTTGAGGCGATTGCCCAGGGTAAACCGCTGGAAGATCTGGCGCTGGCCGACCTGCAGAAGTTTAGCGGTGTGATTGCCGACGATGTCTATCCGATTCTGTCGCTGCAGTCTTGCCTCGATAAGCGCCTGGCAAAAGGCGGCGTCTCGCCGAAGCAGGTTGCCCAGGCGATTGCTGACGCCAAACAGCGTCTGGCGTAAACCTTCACTTTTCGCGGGTAAGACTCACGGGATCAGTGATAAAACAGGCTCGGGCTCTGCCCGGGCTTTTTTATGTAAAAAAAAGCGGACACAAGGTCCGCAAAAGTTCACGTTGGCTTTAGTTGTCTGGTCAGGGAATGCGCTGAGGCAATGTCGTGATTTTCTGACTTTCGCCTCGTTTCTGGGTTTATTATTGAACAGAAAACTTGATAGGGATAATCGTTCGTTGCTATGCTATCTATCGCCATGAACTATCATGGCGACGGAGGATGAATAATGAATATTCGCGATCTTGAATACCTGGTTGCGCTAGCCGAGCACCGCCACTTCCGGCGCGCGGCGGACTCCTGCCACGTCAGCCAACCCACGCTTAGCGGACAAATCCGCAAGCTGGAGGATGAACTTGGGGTCATGTTGCTGGAGCGCACCAGCCGTAAGGTGCTGTTTACCCAGGCCGGACTGTTGCTGGTGGATCAGGCGCGTACCGTGTTACGCGAAGTCAAAGTGCTCAAGGAAATGGCAAGTCAACAGGGTGAGACCATGTCCGGGCCGCTGCATATAGGCCTGATTCCGACTATTGGCCCTTACCTGTTACCACAAATCATACCGATGCTGCACCAGACATTTCCAAAGCTGGAAATGTACCTGCATGAAGCGCAAACGCATCAGCTGCTGGCCCAACTGGACAGCGGCAAGCTTGACTGCGCGATCCTCGCGCTGGTGAAAGAGAGCGAGGCCTTTATCGAGGTACC
The DNA here is from genome assembly GCF_002806725.1 of Raoultella sp. T31. Classification (NCBI taxonomy): domain Bacteria; kingdom Pseudomonadati; phylum Pseudomonadota; class Gammaproteobacteria; order Enterobacterales; family Enterobacteriaceae; genus Klebsiella; species Raoultella sp. T31. Next base: position 7,491 of record NZ_PIBO01000030.1, on the reverse strand, counting down.
GCTGTTTGACGAGCCGATGATGCTGGCAATCTACGAGGATCACCCGTGGGCAAATCGCGATCGCGTGCCGATGTCTGATTTGGCCGGGGAAAAGCTGCTGATGCTGGAAGATGGCCACTGCCTGCGCGATCAGGCGATGGGGTTCTGTTTTGAGGCCGGTGCGGATGAAGATACGCATTTCCGCGCGACCAGCCTCGAAACGCTGCGCAACATGGTGGCCGCAGGCAGCGGTATTACGCTGCTGCCGGCGTTAGCGGTGCCGCAGGAGAGAAAACGCGATGGCGTGGTCTATATCCCGTGCATTAAGCCGGAGCCTAGACGCACCATCGGGTTGGTGTATCGCCCCGGTTCACCGCTGCGCAGCCGCTACGAGCATCTGGCGGAGGCCATCCGCAGCACTATGGATGGCCATTTCGACAAAGCGTTAAAACAGGCGGTTTAAGCCATTTAACGCGGCGACCCGATAGGCTTCCGCCATGGTTGGGTAGTTAAAGGTGGTGTTGACGAAGTACTCAATGGTGTTGCCACCACCTTTTTGCTCCATAATCGCCTGGCCGATATGAATAATCTCGGCCGCGCGCTCGCCAAAGCAATGAATCCCAAGGATCTCTTTCGTTTCCCGATGGAACAGGATCTTCAGTGTGCCCACGCTCATGCCGACGATTTGCGCACGCGCCAGATGCTTAAACTGCGCGCGACCCACTTCGTACGGTACTTTCATGGCGGTCAGCTGCTGCTCCGTTTTACCGACGGAGCTGATTTCCGGAATGGTGTAGATACCGGTCGGGATATCCTCAATCAGATGGGCGGACGCCTCACCTTTAATCAGCGCCTGCGCGGCGATGCGACCCTGATCGTAAGCGGCTGATGCCAGACTTGGATAACCGATGACGTCGCCTACGGCATAGATATGCGGTAGCGCGGTCTGATACATGCTGTTGACCTTGAGCTGGCCGCGGCTATCGGTTTTCAGGCCAATATTTTCCAGCGCCAGAGAATCGGTGTTACCGGTACGCCCGTTGGCGTACAGCAGGCAATCTGCTTTCAGTTTTTTACCCGATTTCAAATGCATGATCACGCCGTCATCATGGCCTTCAATCTTCTCGTACTCTTCGTTGTGGCGAATAACCACGCCGCTGTTCCAGAAGTGATAGGAGAGGGAGTCGGACATCTCCTGATCGAGGAATGCCAGCAGACGATCGCGAGTGTTAATCAGGTCCACTTTGACTTCCATACCGCGGAAGATGGACGCGTATTCGCAGCCAATCACCCCGGCGCCGTAGATAATGACATGGCGGGGCTCGTGCTGCAGGCTGAGGATAGAATCGCTGTCGTAAAGGCGCGGGTGGGAAAAATCGACATCAGCCGGATGATATGGACGGGAGCCGCAGGCGATGACGAATTTCTCTGCGGTAACCGTTTCGACGGTACCATCGTGACATTCCAGGGCGAGGGTGTGTTCATCAACAAAATGCGCGTTGCCCTGCAATATTTCGCAGTGGTTGCGCTCATAGAAACCCTGACGCATATGGGTTTGCTGGTTAATGACGCTGTCGGCATGGTTAAGAATGTCGGCGAAGGAAGAACGAAGAAGACGGGAGTGGTCGCTGTAGAGGGGGTTTTGGTTAAACTCGATAATACGACTGACGGCATGGCGGAGGGCTTTCGACGGGATGGTACCCCAGTGGGTACAGCCGCCGCCGACGTTATGATAGCGCTCAATAACGGCGACGCGCGCGCCTTGCTTAACCAGTCCCATCGCAGCACCTTCACCGCCAGGGCCGGAACCAATCACTATTGCATCATAATCCCAAGAGTGTGACATGGCATTACTCACCTGTTTTATACATAAAATAAACACGATGATAACATTCGCCGGACTTTAACCCAATTATCGTTGTGCTTTTTTGCGGCATAAAAGCAGATTACGGCTCGTAAACAATCATTCACAAAGCTGGTTAGACCGATTAGTTTTAATCTCTGGTATAGTGCCAGCAGGTCTATTGGAAGGATTCAGACATCGTGATGGGCGTAAGAGCGCTACAAAAAGAGAAAACCCGACGTTCGTTGGTCGAAGCCGCATTCAGCCAGCTGAGCGCTGAGCGGAGTTTCGCCAGCTTGAGTTTGCGCGAAGTTGCGCGCGAGGCGGGGATTGCACCAACGTCCTTTTATCGCCATTTTCGCGATGTTGACGAACTCGGTCTGACGATGGTCGACGAGAGCGGGCTCATGCTACGTCAGCTGATGCGCCAGGCGCGGCAGCGTATCGCTAAAGGCGGCAGCGTGATTCGCACCTCTGTCTCCACATTCATGGAATTTATAGGTAATAACCCAAACGCTTTTCGCCTGTTGTTGCGGGAACGTTCCGGCACATCCGCGGCGTTTCGTGCCGCCGTGGCGCGTGAAATTCAACATTTCATCGCGGAACTTGCCGATTATTTAGAAATCGAAAACCATATGCCGCGCGCCTTTACCGAAGCGCAGGCTGAAGCTATGGTCACTATCGTTTTCAGCGCGGGCGCTGAGGCGCTGGACATCAGTCCTGAACAACGCCGGCAGCTGGAAGAGCGACTGGTACTGCAGCTCAGAATGATCGCGAAAGGCGCGTATTACTGGTATCGCCGCGAACAAGAAAAAATGTCACATCATTCCGAATAACGTGAAGGACGAGCAATGAAACACTCAGTTCAAGATAAAGGTACGCTGCTGCTGGCGCTGATCGCTGGTTTATCCATTAATGGAACCTTCGCCGCGCTGTTCAGCTCGATTGTTCCCTTTTCCATCTTCCCGGTTCTGTCTCTGCTGCTGACCATTTACTGTCTGCATCAGCGCTATCAGAATCGCAGTATGCCCGTGGGGCTGCCTGGCCTGGCGGCTGCCTGCTTTATTCTCGGCGTTCTGCTGTATAGCACCGTGGTACGCGCGGAATATCCGGACATCGGCTCTAATTTCTTCCCGGCCGTGCTGTCGGTGATTACCGTGTTCTGGATCGGCTACCGGATTCGTAACCGTAAGGATGCGGCGGCAGAGTAAGCCTTGTGACCCGGCAACATTGCGTTGCCGGGTTTTGCGTTTACTTTTTCGTGAGCAGGACGCCGCATTCCATATGATGGGTGTACGGGAACTGATCGAACAGCGCCAGACGCGTGACGTCATGGGTCTGGCTTAAGGTTTCCAGATTCTGGCACAGGGTCTCCGGATTACAGGAAATGTACAGAATACGCGGGTACGCCTGCACCATCTTCTCGGTTTCACTATCCAGCCCGCTGCGCGGTGGATCGACAAAAATCGTCTCGCACTGATAGCTTTTCAGGTCAATACCCTGCAGACGGTTAAACTCCCGTACGCCGTTCATGGCCTGCGTAAACTCTTCCGCCGCCATACGGATAATCTGCACGTTTTCAATATGGTTAGCCGCAATGTTGTACTGCGCTGCCGCGACCGACGGTTTAGCGATTTCCGTGGCCAGGACGCGATCGAAGTTGCGCGCCAGGGCCAGCGAGAAGTTACCATTGCCGCAGTACAGTTCCAGTAAATCCCCCGTCGCCTCTTTGGTGGCATCCAGCGCCCACTCCAGCATCTGAATATTCATGGCGGCGTTCGGCTGAGTGAAGCTGTTTTCTACCTGGCGATAGATCATTTCGCGGCCGGCAACCGGCAGACGCTCATCAATGTAATCTTGATCGAGCTCGATTTTGGTTTTGGTGGCCCGGCCAATCAGATGTACGTTGAGATTTTTCGCGCGTAGCGCATCGCGCAGGAGCCCGGCCTGCTGACGCCACTCGTCGTCGAGTTTTTTGTGGTACAGCAGCGATACCACGGCCTGATTGCTCATGGTCGTCAGATAATCGACCTGGAACAGTTTGTGACGCAGAACCGGGTTATCGCGCACGCCGTCAAGAATCTCGATCATCAGTTGATTGATGAGTTCGCTTGCCGCCGGGAAGCTATCGACGCGAATCCGGGATTTGGTCTGCTGGTCGAACATGATGTGGTACAGGTCGTCACCGTCATGCCACAAGCGGAATTCAGCACGCATACGATAATGACTCACCGGCGAACGAAACACCTCCGGAACCGGCGCGGCAAAAGGCACCATCATTTTTTGCAGACGGACGACTTTTTCTGCCAGCTGCGCTTCATATTGTTCGGTCGGAAGGTGTTCTGGGGTCATGATGCATCCTGAATAAAATAAGTACGCGGGGATTGTAGGGAAAGCGCAGGGGATGTCCAGCCCGGAGAAGAGATCAAATATAATTATAGAAGTCTGGACATCTATATGTTTCTAATTATAGCATTGTGTAACCGGTCCTGTGAGTTAAAAGGGAACCCAGTGTAAATCTGGGGCTGACGCGCAGCGGTAAGGAAGGTGGGATGAACGCATTGTGCAGACACTGCCGATATCTGGTGGGAAGTCCTCATCCATAACACGCCCCAAGCCCGAAGACCTGCCGGAATACGTCGCATTTGGTTTCTATCATCGCGTGCTACTGATGAAACCAGCGGCATCCTTTATATGTTACGGATGCTTTTACAATGATTAAAAAAGCTTCGCTGATGACGGCTCTCTCCGTCACGGCATTTTCTGGCTGGGCGCAAGACAGCAATTCAGACACGTTAGTGGTGACAGCAAATCGTTTTCAACAGCCGGTGAATACGGTTCTTGCACCGACCGATGTGGTAACCCGGGAAGATATCGATCGCTGGCAGGCGAAGGATTTAAATGACGTTATGCGTCGGCTGCCGGGGGTGGATATTGCCCAGAATGGGGGGATGGGACAGAACTCTTCTTTATTTATCCGCGGTACTGAAGCCAAACAGGTTCTGGTGCTGATTGATGGCGTACCCATGCCGCGTCCTGGTATTACTAACAACCCCGACCTCAACCAAATACCGCTTTCGCTGGTGCAGCGTGTGGAATACATTCGCGGTCCGCGTTCAGCCATTTACGGTTCCGGTGCGATGGGCGGCGTAATTAACGTTATCACCCATGCGGATAAAGAAGAATCGAAGGTTACTGCAGGCGTTGGTTCTGAAGGCTATCAACAATACGACGGTACGCTACGCCATCGTTTCGGCGATACGGTGGCGACGGTCGCCGGTTCCTATGAGGGCAATAAGGGCTTTAACGTTCAGCCTGATTCGACATGGTCTCACGATCAGGATCGCGATGGTTTCCGCAGCAAAGCGTTCTGGGGCGGTCTTGAGCATAAATTTAACGATAACCTGAACGGTTTCTTCCGCGGACGCAGCTATACCAATAATAGCGATTACGATCTGGGGAGTCCGCCATACAGTCCAGCCTACAGCACAGATGAAGAGCAGCTCTATAACCAGAGCTGGGACACGGGCCTGACATTCAACTCCGGGATCTACTCTTCACAACTAATTGCCAGCTATCAGAAGGTCAAAGACTACAACTACAGCAGCATCTATGGCCGTTACAATGACGGTACGACGCTCGATCGGATGACCCAGCGTAATCTGCAGTGGGGCAATAACGTTATTGTTGGCCACGGTTCGGTGAGCGCCGGCGTCGACTGGCAACAGCAGCGGCTGACCTCGTCGGATACGGCCATATCGGATACCTACAAGCGTGATAACACCGGTCTGTATCTGACCGGTCAGCAGCAGTTTGGCGATGTTACGCTTGAAGCGTCCGGCCGTGAAGACCATGACGAGCAGTTTGGCTGGCACGGGACCTGGCAGACTACCGCTGGTTGGGAGTTCGTGGAAAACTATCGCGTGACCCTCGGTTATGGCACGGGCTTCCTCGCCCCTTCGCTGGGACAGCAGTTTGGTTCGACCCGCTTTGGTATCGGTTCAAACCCGAACCTCAAACCTGAAGAGTCCCAACAATGGGAAGCCGGGCTTGATGGTCTCACCGGTCCGCTGGACTGGCGCCTGTCTGCGTATCACTACAAGATCAGTAATCTGATTACCTATTACTCGGATCCTGTCACCTTTAAAGGTGAGTATGACAATATCAATGCCGCAACCATTAAAGGTGTTGAGTGGACCGGTAATATCGACACCGGCATTTTCAGCCACCGCGTCACGTTGCAGTACGTCGATCCGCGTAATGACGACAATGGTGAAGTCCTGGCCAGACGTTCTAAACGCCAGGCGAAGTACCAGCTGGACTGGACGATGTTCAACGTCGATATGGATGTATCGTGGCAGTATTACGGCAAGCGCTACGATAACAACACGTCTCAGTACAACAATACGCAGCGCATTTTGCCAAGCTACAGCACTGTTGATGTTTCTGCCGCGTATCCGATCACCGATCACCTGACAGTTCGTGGTAAAATAGCCAACCTGTTCGATAAAGATTACGAGACAGCTTATGGCTACCAAACTGCAGGACGAGAATACTACTTGTCTGGCAGCTACACCTTCTGATCCACGTCCCACCGTGCTGGTGTTTGACTCCGGCGTCGGTGGGTTGTCGGTTTATCATGAGATTCGGCAGCTTCTGCCGAATCTGCATTACATCTACGCTTTCGATAACGTTGCTTTTCCTTACGGGGAGAAGAGTGAAGAATTTATCGTTGAACGCGTGCTCGAAATTATCACTGCCGTTCAACAACGTTATCCGCTGGCGCTGGCCGTCATCGCCTGCAACACCGCCAGCACGGTCTCTCTTCCCGCCCTTCGTGAAAAATTCGCCTTTCCTGTTGTGGGCGTCGTCCCGGCGATTAAACCTGCGGCGCGTTTGACGGCGAACGGTGTCGTTGGTCTGCTGGCGACGCGTGGAACGGTCAAACGTCCCTACACACGCGAGTTGATAAGCCGCTTTGCGAATGAATGTAAGATAGAAATGCTGGGTTCCGCTGAACTCGTTGAACTGGCGGAAGCGAAGCTGCACGGCGAACCGGTCCCGCTGGAAGAGTTACGGCGTATTCTGCGCCCGTGGTTGCGAATGGCGGAGCCGCCGGATACGGTGGTGCTGGGCTGCACGCATTTCCCTCTCTTACAGGAAGAACTGCAACAGGTGCTGCCGGAAGGGACACGGATGATCGATTCAGGCGCTGCGATTGCACGTCGTACCGTCTGGTTGCTGGAACATGAGGCACCAGATGCGAAATCCAGTGACCCGAATATTGCTTATTGCATGGCGTTGACGGCCGAAACTGAACAACTTTTGCCCGTTTTACGACGTTATGGCTTTGCGGCGCTGGAAAAACTGCCGCTTTAATCGCGTTTTGCACAAAAAAGAGACGGTTGAAAAGTTTTTTTTAAACAGGGCTTGTCAACGTCTCAGAACTCCCTATAATGCGCCTCCACTGACACGGAACAACGGCTTACAGGCCGCCGGGTTAGCGGGGTTCAGCGATGAGCACCGACAGAGAAAAGCAAAAATAAATGCTTGACTCTGAATGAGGAAAACGTATTATACGGGACCTCGCGACAGAGCGCTAAGCGCCGTCGCAACTGCTCTTTAACAATTTATCAGACAATCTGTGTGGGCACTCAAAGTGACATGGA